>NZ_JAWLBP010000029.1:0-24861 GCF_041687595.1 Guyparkeria sp.
GAAAGGCAAAAAGCGCCTAGGCCCGACCGACACCCTGTCCATTGACCCTCAGAACCCGCCCACTCGGCGGGTTTCTTGTTTGCCGGATGCGTGCAGACCGTCCCTAAAGCGAACCACCGACGGTGTTGGATCCCTCCGCCCCCTGCCCAAGCGCAGCGATGGAATCGGCATGGAATCGTGCCGCCTCGGCCACCGCGGCACGACCCTCGTCCGCGGGCAGCACGTTGATCCCCTCCACCATGTGGCCGGCAAGCGCCCGGATAGTGGCATGCGCGCTATCCGACAGGGCCTGGGCGTTGTAGCCGCCTTCGAGCATCATCACCAGTCGATCGTCGCAAAGCTCGTGCGCCAGCGCGCAAATGTGCTGCGTCAGCGCGGCAAAGCCGGTGTCGTCCATGGTGCAGGTCTGGTCCAGGTAGTGGCAGTCGAAACCGGCCGAAATCAGGATGAGTTCAGGCCGGAACGCCCGTGCCGCCGGGCGCACCACCTGATCGAACACATCGAGCAGCGTCGCGTTGCCGCTCCCCCGTGGATACGGGACGTTCAGGTGATAGCCCAGCCCGGCCCCGGTGCCGGTTTCAGCCAGCGTGCCGGTCCCGGGGTAGAACGGGGCTTCGCAATGGCTGTCGACGACCAGCACGTCGGGCCGTTCGTAGAATATGTCCTGGGTACCGTTGCCATGGTGCATGTCCCAGTCCCATATCATCACGCGGCGATAGCCCAGCACCTCCCGCGCGTGCATGGCAGCCACGGCGATGTTGTTGTACAGGCAAAAGCCCCGGGCATGATCCGTCGAGGCGTGATGCCCCGGCGGACGCACGATGCAGAACGCATGGCGCCCTTCACCGCTGGCAACTGCCTCGATCGCGCTGATGCCGGCGCCGGCTGCCAGTCTCGCTGCGACCACGCTTTCGGGGGATACCGCGGTCGTGTCCTGTGCCAGCCAGCCCGAGCCACCGACAAGCGACTCGATGTACGCCAAATGCTCGACCGAGTGGACTCGCTGGAGTTGGGCATGCGTCGCTTGCATCGGGGTCCGCCAGGCCTGGCCGTCGACGGGCTCGGCCTGCAGCCGTTCGACGATGGCCGTCAACCGCTCCGGGCGCTCGGGGTAGGCGTAGGTCTCCAGACTCGCCTCGGGATATTGATGAGCGATCATCGCCTTGACGGCATCGCTCCATTCCGGGTGCTGGGTGTCCCAGCCTGACGGCTCGTGGCCGAGCATGCGCGCGTCGTAATAAATCAGCACGGCCTTCTTCATCTCAAAAACTCCGGAAGAAGATGGCTTTGCGCCGATCCAGTGGTTCCGCACAAAGCCGGAGCACGACCCTAGGCAGGCTTGCAGTCAAGCATAGCCCCTTGCCCTGCTTTTAACGGCACCCGATGTGACCCCTCCCGCATCGGTCTGCCGCATCGGTGCCTCGCACGCCGCCTTTCACGGGCGACCACGCACGTCGCGGTTTTGCATGGAAGGATTGCGATCACGGCCGCTCTCCGGTATTCTCATGCGCCGTTTCGCCGCCCCGGGAACTCTCGTGGGCAGGCAACGGTGAAATCGTCCGCGCACGTTAAACACTCCGACGTGGCCGGATATCCAAAAACAAACCTGAACTGGAGTTGATCATGCCCAAGATCAAGACTAATCGCGGGGCCGCCAAGCGGTTCAAGATCACCGCGGGCGGCGTCAAGCGTCGTCAGTCGCACCTGCGTCACATCCTCACGAAGAAATCGTCGAAGCGGAAGCGTCAGCTCGGTTCGCCGGCCTACGTTCACGAGGCCGATGTCCAGCTCGTCGAGCGCATGATGCCCTACGGCAAGAAGTGAGGAGATAGACCATGGCACGAGTCAAGCGTGGCGTTACCGCCCATGCCAAGCACAAGAAAGTCCTGAACAAGGCGAAGGGTTACTACGGTGCCCGTTCGCGTACCTACCGCTCTGCCAAGCAGGCGGTCATCAAGGCCGGTCAGTACGCCTATCGTGACCGTCGCGCGAAGAAGCGCGTGTTCCGCGGCCTGTGGATCACCCGCATCAACGCCGAGGCACGCAACAACGGCCTGTCCTACAGCCGCATGATGGATGGCCTGAACAAGGCCAACGTCGAGGTCGACCGCAAGGTCCTCGCCGACATCGCGGTTCACGACAAGCCGGGCTTTGCTGCCCTGGCCGAGAAGGCGAAGGCTGCCCTGGCAGGCTGATCCGACCCGCTACGGATCCGGGGTGGCCTCGCGCCGCCCTGACTGCACTTCTCGAAGGCGCCCCGTGGCGCCTTTTTTCGTTGAAGGCATTGATTTTACTGAGGTTTAGGCCACAATAACGCCTTTTGCAGGGCACCCGTTCGGGGAATGGATGTCCGGCAAAAGGGTGGCAATACAACTGGAAGGAGCACATAGGCGGTGAGCAACTCCCTGGACACCCTGGAGAAGGATGCGCTGACGCGCATCGAGGCGGCCGACAGCCTCGATGCACTGGAAGCCCTGCGGGTGGAATATACCGGCAAGAAAGGGTCGATCACGGCCCAGATGAAGGCCCTCGGCCAGCTCGACCCCGATGAGCGCAAGACGCGCGGGGCGGCGATCAACGCGGTCAAGAACCGTGTCATCGACGCCCTAAAGGGCCGTCGCGAAGCGCTACAGGCCGAGGCGCTCAAGGCCAGGCTCGCTGCCGAGACGATCGACGTCACCCTGCCCGGCCGGCGCCGGCCGCCCGGCGCCAAGCACCCGGTCACCCAGATCACCGAGCGCGTTTCGGCGATCTTCCAGGCCATGGGCTTCCGCGTCGCCGAAGGCCCTGAGATCGAGGATGACTGGCACAACTTCACCGCGCTGAACATCCCCGAGAGCCACCCGGCCCGGGCGATGCACGACACCTTCTACTTCGACGCCAGCCACCTGCTGCGCACGCACACCTCCCCGGTGCAGATCCGCGCCATGCAGGAGTCGAAGCCGCCGCTGAAGGTCATCGCCCCCGGCCGCGTCTACCGCTGCGACTCGGACATGACGCACTCGCCGATGTTCCACCAGATCGAGGTGCTGTACGTCGACGAGAACGTGCGCTTCACCGACCTGCGTGCCACGCTGGAGACCTTCCTTGCGGCACTGTTCGAGCGCGAGGATCTACCGGTGCGGCTGCGCCCGTCGTTCTTCCCCTTCACCGAACCGTCGGCCGAGGTCGATATCCAGTGCGTCCACTGCGGGGGCGAAGGCTGCCGCCTGTGCAAGAAGACCGGCTGGATCGAGGTGCTCGGCGCCGGCATGGTGCACCCCAACGTCCTGCGCTCGGTCGGCCTCGACCCCGACGAGGTCAGCGGGTTCGCCATCGGCATGGGCATCGAGCGGCTGGCCCTGCTGCGCTTCGGCGTCGACGACCTGCGCTCGTTCTTCGAGAACGACCTGCGCTTCCTGCGGCAGTTTCAGTAAGCGAGATGGCGGGCACGGTGGTGTCCGCCCGCCCCGGATTTGGCTCCATTGACCGCGCGACCATGGCGGTCGACAGGACAAGGCCCAAGGACCTGATTACGCGATGCAATTTTCCGAACATTGGCTCAGAAGCTGGATCGACCCCGAGGTCGATACCGAGGAACTCGCCCACCGGCTGACGATGGCCGGCCTCGAGGTGGACGCCATCGAGCCGGCCGCGCCGGCCTTCGACAACGTCGTGGTGGGCGTGGTCGAATCCGTGCGCCCGCACCCGGACGCCGACAAGCTGCGCGTCACCGAAGTCTCCGACGGCGAGACCACCTGGCAGGTGGTCTGCGGTGCGCCCAACGTGCGCGAGGGCATGCTCGCCCCGCTCGCCCGAGTCGGCGCCACCCTGCCCAACGGCATGAAGATCAGACAGGCCAAGCTGCGCGGCGAGCCGTCCCACGGCATGCTCTGCTCGGCGGCCGAGCTGGGCCTTTCCAGCGACCATGCCGGCCTGTGGGACCTGCCGGCCGGCGCCCCGATCGGCGCGGACCTGCGTGAATGGCTGGACCTGGACGATCACGTCATCGAACTGGGCATCACCCCCAACCGGGGTGACGTCCTGTCGATCGCCGGGCTGGCCCAGGAGTGCGCGGCACTGTTCGACGCCCCCGTGCTCGCCCCGGAGACCCGCGCCCCCGAGGTCGTGGTTCACACGGCCCGTGACGCCGGCATCGCCGCCGACGCCAGTGATGCCTGCCCGGTGTATCTCACCCAGGTCATCGAGAACATCCCCGCTCGCAGTGCCACCGACCCGGTGATCGCCGAACGGCTGCGTCGCGCCGGCGTGAACACGGTCGAGCCGATCGTCGACATCCTCAACTACGTGATGCTCGAGACCGGTCAGCCGATGCACGCTTTCGACGCGGAAAAGATCGACGGTGACATCCGCGTGCGCTGGGCGACCCAGGGCGAGACCATGGCCGCGCTCAACGACCAGGAGCTGACCCTGGATGACGACTGCCTGGTCGTCGCCGACCAGCAGGGCCCGATCGCCCTGGCCGGCATCATTGGCAGCGCGGGTTCCGGCGTGACCGGGGAGACTCACCGGATCGTGCTCGAGGCCGCCCACTTCACCCCCGAGGCGGTCGCCGGCCGCGCCCGGCGCTTCGGCCTGACCACGGACGCAGCCTTCCGCTTCGAGCGTGGCGTCGACCCGACCCTGCCCGCAGAGGCCATCGATCGTGCCGCCCAGCTGATCACGGACTACCTCGGCGGCACCGCCGGCCCGGTCCGCGAGGCCGAGGGTGGACGGGAACTTCGCGACCAGCCGACTATCCCGTTGGACTCCGCCTGGGCGAGCAATCGTCTCGGCATGGAAATCCCCGCGGATCAGGCCGAGCACCTGCTCCGTCAACTGGGCTGCCACGTCACGCGCGACGGCGATCGGCTGTCCGTCGAGCCGCCGACCCGCCGTTTCGACCTGGCCATCCCCGAGGATCTGCTCGAGGAACTGGCGCGCCTGATCGGCTACGACAACTTCCGCGCGCCGATCACCCGCATGACGCCCGAGATCGGCCTGCCGCCGGTGACCACCAACACCACCACGCAGATCGGCACCCTGATGGCCGACCGCGGATATTTCGAGGCGATCACCTACAGCTTCATCGACCGCGAGCTGGACCGGGCCATCACCCCGGCAAGCGAACCGATCGCGCTGGCCAACCCGATTGCCGAGCAGATGGCGGTCATGCGCCAGAGCCTCTGGCCGGGTCTGCTCGAGGCGGTAGCCCACAACCAGAAACGCCAGCAGCCGGCCATCCGCCTGTTCGAGACCGGCCACCGCTTTAGCGGGGGCACGGCCGCCGAGGCGAGCGAGTCAGGCGAGCTGGCCTTCGTGCTGGCCGGCCAGGCCGCGCCCGAGCAGTGGTCACGACCGACCCGCCCGGCCGACTTCTACGACATCAAGGGCGACCTGGTCGACCTGCTGGAAGGCCTGGGTCTCCAGGATGCGGTATCGTTCCGCCGCAGCGAGCACCCGGCGCTTCACCCGGGCCAGGCCGCGGCGGTGCTGATCGACGGCGAGCCGGTCGGCGAGATCGGTGCCCTGCACCCCGACACGCTCAAGGCCTTCGACCTCAAAGGTCCCGTCTTCGTGTGTCGCCTCGCGCTCGATGGCATCTCTCAGCGCCCGCTGGCCCAGAGCCGTCCGCTGTCGAAGTTTCCGCAGATCCGGCGCGATCTGGCGCTGGTGACCCCGGTCTCCATGCCCTTCGCCGAACTGGCCGTGACCATCCGTGGCGCCGGCGGCCCGTACCTGCAGAGCATCGAGCCGTTCGACCGCTACGTGGGCGAAGGGGTCGCGGAGGGGCAGCAGTCGCTCGCGGTGAAACTCGTCTTCCAGAACGAGGAACGGACCCTGACCGACGACGAAATTACCGATACAATCAATCACATACTCGAACATCTCCGCCAGAAGAACGTCGAACTGCGCGGTTGACTTGAACCCGGGAACCGATTTACATGGCACTTACGAAAGCGGATCTTGTAGAAACGCTGCACAATGAAATTGGCCTAAACAAGCGCGAGGCCAAGGATTTCGTCGACCTCTTCTTCGAGGAGATGCGACAGGTGCTGGAATCCGGCGAGGACATCAAGCTCTCGGGTTTCGGCAACTTCCAGTTGCGGGACAAGAGCGAGCGCCCCGGGCGCAATCCCCGTACCGGAGAAATGATCCCGGTGACCGCCCGGCGGGTGGTCACCTTCCGCGCCGGCCAGAAACTGAAGTCGCTGGTAGAAGCCTATGACGGCCCAGAGCAAGACTGAATTCAGCTTTCCGCCCATCCCCAACAAGCGGTATTTCACCATTGGGGAGGTGGGGCAGCTCTGTGACGTGAAATCGCACGTCCTGCGCTACTGGGAACAGGAATTCGAGCCGCTCAAGCCGATCAAGCGGCGTGGCAACCGCCGCTACTATCAGCGCCACGACATCGAACTCATCCGCCTGATCCGAACCCTGCTTTACGAGCAGGGTTTCACCATTGCCGGGGCCCGTCAGCAACTGGCGGCCCTGCCCAAGGCTTCTTCGCGCGAGTCCTCGAGTGCGCTCGAGGCCGTGCGCGACATGCGCGAGCGCATCAGCCAGAGTGGCGGCAACCTGCTGCAACTCGACCCGCAGGCCGAAACGGGCGAAGCGCCCACGGCCCCGACGACGTCGAGCCCGGAACCTGCCCCCCTGCCGGCCGGCCGGGAACTGGACCTGCGGGAGATTCGGCTGGGCATCGAGGCACTGGCCGAGCAACTGGCTCCCTACTGCCGCCAGCCTGCCACCGAAGACTGAGAAACGCCCCGCTCTGCCCCTTCTCAGGCGGCGATCGACTCGCTCGCAAGGGCCGTTTCAGGCCGTCGACGTTCCACGAAATGACGCTGGTAGCGCCCCTGCAGGTCCCGGCTCTCGAGCAGGATGAACAGGTCGGCGCAACCGAAGGCCTCGTCCAGGCAGGGCTCGCCGCCGATCTTCGCCCCGAGGCGCATGTAGGCCTTCAACAGCGGCGGCAGTCGCAGTTCGCCCGGTTCGTCACCGACGTCCATGTACGGCAGGGGATGACGCGGCGTCACCCGACGCCCCTCCGGGGCCAGGTGCCGCCGACTCAGGCCGGTCGCGATCCGCCCGGCCGCCACGCCACCATCGTTGACGGGAATCGAGGCACAACCGATCAGGAAGCCGAAGCGGTTGGTCTCCATGAAGCGGGCCAGCCCCGACCACAGCACGGCGATGGTGGCCCCGCTACGCGCTTCGGGCGCCACGCAGGTCCGACCGATCTCCATCACCCGCCCGGGTAGGCGGGCGATCGCGTCGAGCTCGAACTCCTGGGCCGAGTAGAAGCCGCCGGTCAGGCACGCCTGGGTGTCCGTGAGGATGCGGGTACAGGCGACCACCGCCCCGCTGTGCGTATCGCGAACCATCAGGTGGTGGCAATACGGGTCGAAGCGATCGAGCTCCAGTCCGTCATCAGCCTCCGGCACCCTCGCGCCCATCTCCTCCACGAACACCCGGTAGCGCAACCGGTAGCAGGCCTCTCGTTCCGCCGCCGTGATGGCGAACGTCACCGCAAGCCGGCGTGACCCGTCAGTGTTTTCTGCAGGCATCGAATCATCTCCACGTGTGCATTGTCCCCGGGAGGCTCCGAGGGTGCGCCCGCGAATTGGCAGACCCGTGACGATTCGATGGAGGTTCGGTTAAGGACGGCGCGTCCTCGTCAGGCGAACTGAGCGACCAGGCGCTCCGGCTCGTCGATGGGAGGCAGGCAGGTCGTGCCGCGGCACACGTAGGCCAGCCCAGGTCCGGATTCGGGCATGGGCTTGTCGGAGAACAACGTCTCGCTCGCCGTGGGCAGGACCGTCATCCCCCGCTGGCG
Source organism: Guyparkeria sp. (assembly GCF_041687595.1). NCBI lineage: Bacteria > Pseudomonadati > Pseudomonadota > Gammaproteobacteria > Chromatiales > Thioalkalibacteraceae > Guyparkeria > Guyparkeria sp. Next base: position 7,820 of record NZ_JAWLBP010000029.1, read on the forward strand.
CAGCCGGTCGATGGCCGACTGCCAGGCGGGCAGCTCGCAACTCTTGAGCACGACCACGGTCGCGGGCTGGTGAAAGTGCCGGATCGCGGAGAGCAGGCGGGGATGGGCCGTCGGGGCCCGGTCGATCGAGCCCGCGGCGGCCTTGAGCACGCCCTCGGCCAGTTCCAGCCAGTCCGTGCGCCCCAGCACATAGCCCAGGCGCGCCAGCGTGTCGGCCAGCACGGCGTTGCCCGACGGCTGGGCATCATCGGTGTAGACCACGAGTGATTCCACTGGCGAGCCGTGACCCGGATGGCTCAGCCGGAATCCCCCGGAGGCGTCGAGGAAACGCCGGGTAACGGTCGACACGATCGCCTCGATGAGCACGAGGCGTCGGTCGTCCGGGACCTGCAGGAAGGCCTCGGCCTGCGCCTCGAGCAACAGCGCGTAGTCGTCGAGAAAGGCGGGGACCGAGGCGCGGTTGCCCAGGTGACCCGTCGGCATCTCGGTGATCGCGGACTCTGCCGGGGTGATGCGGTCGCAGAGGTCCATGCCCAGGGCCGCCCAGTCCCGGCGGCCAAGGAGGCTTCCAGCACGGATCAGCCCCGTGGCTGCCAGAGCGTTGAGGCCGACCAGCGACTTGTCGTCGCGGCGCGGTTGCGCCCGCCGGTCACGTGCCGCCAGCAGCGCCGCGCGGACGGTCTCGTCGAGGGGGCGGACCTGCTCGACGCGTCTCGCCCGGGCGACCCGCGCCAGGTGCCAACTCCCCTCGAAATTCGCGGAACGATCGAGGCCGTAGTCGGAGAGAAAGGCCCCGATGGCGGACACGTCGACGCCGGCGGCCTCGAGCACGGCGCGTACCTCGTCGGGCGTCCAGACGTAGGTTCCGCCCTCCTCTCCCTCGGTGTCGGCATCGAGGCTGGCCGCAAGGCTGCCGTCGGGCAAGCGCATGCGTTCGAAAAAGTGCCTGACGCCGCGCTCGATCAGCGGCTCGATCACGGTGCGCCGCGCCGCGAAGGCATCCTCGCCGGTCGCCAGCCGGCAGAAGCGCGCCAGGGTAGCGGGCAACTGGGCATTGTCGACCAGCATCTTCTCGAAATGGGGGATGGTCCAGTCGGCGTCCACGCAGTAGCGGAAGATGCCGCCGTCGAGGTGATCGAAAAGCCCGCCGTCGAGCAGGGCGGCCACGGCATGGTCCAGCTCGCCCTCCCCGTCGCTCCCGCGGGAGGCGGCCTCGTCGATCAGGAAATCGAGAATGGGCAGTTGCGGGAACTTCGGCGCCCCGTCCAGCCCACCGTGCTCTCGGTCCAGCGAGGCCTCGAGGCGGGCACGGGCCGCGTCCGCGACCGACACCCGCGGGACGCTCGAGCCACCCACCGGCCTGGACGCCAACGCCTCGCGCACGGCCGCTCCCTGCTGCCGGGTCTGGTCTCCCTTCTCCCGGTAGGCGGTGGCCACGCGTTCGAGCAGGTCGGCGAAGCCCGGCATGCCGAAACGGGGCTTCGCGGGAAAGTAGGTGCCGATGAAGAACGGGGTGAGATCGTCGGGATTGAGAAACGCCGTCAGCGGCCAGCCGCCGCCACGCTGGTTGAGCAGGGCATGCGCGGTCTGGAAGGTCTTGTCGAGATCCGGGCGCTCCTCCCGGTCGACCTTGATGTTGACGAAATGCCGGTTCATCACCGCCGCGATGTCCGGGTCGGAAAAGCTCTCCCGCGCCATCACGTGACACCAGTGGCAGGCGGCGTAGCCGATCGACAGCAGGATCGGGCGATCCTCGCGCCGGGCGAGCTCGAGGGCCTCCTCGCCCCATTCGTGCCAGTCGACCGGATTGTCCGCGTGGGCACGTAGGTAGGGGCTGGTCGATTCAAGCATGCGCGGGTTGGTCATCCGGGGCGTCTCTTGTCCATGGGGTGGGTACTGCCCGGATACTGGTAGACTCCGTGCTGATTCACAACCACGCCAACGCGTTCTTCCCCCATGGACTATCCCGCCATCGACCCTGTCGCCCTGCAGATCGGCCCGCTGGCCATCCACTGGTACGGGCTGATGTACCTGTTCGGCTTTGCCGGCGCCTGGCTGCTGGCCCGCCTGCGCGCCCGTCGGCCCGACTGGCCGGTGAACGGCGTGCAGGTCGACGACCTGCTCTTCTACGCGGCGGTGGGGGTGATCGCCGGCGGGCGGATCGGCTACATGCTGTTCTACCAGCCGGGCATGCTGATCGGGTCGCCGCTCTCGCTGTTCGCCATCTGGGACGGCGGCATGAGCTTCCACGGCGGCCTGCTCGGCGTGCTGGTGGCGATGGTAATCTTCGCCAAACGCCAGGGGCTGGCCTTCTTCACCGTGACCGACTTCATCGCCCCGCTGGTGCCCGTGGGCCTGTTCTTCGGCCGCATCGGCAACTTCATCAATGCCGAACTCTGGGGAAGCCCGACCACCCTGCCCTGGGGCATGGTGTTCCCCGGTGGCGGCCCGGAACCGCGCCACCCCTCGATGCTCTACGAAGCGTTCCTGGAGGGGCTGGTGCTGTTCATCCTGCTCTGGGTCTTCTCGATGAAACCCCGGCCGCGCATGGCCGTCTCCGGGCTGTTCCTCGCCGGCTACGGCACGTTCCGCTTCGCGGTGGAGTTCGTGCGCGAGCCCGATGCCCACATCGGCTATCTCGCCGGCGACTGGCTGACCATGGGTCACGTCCTGTCCGCGCCCATGATCCTCGCGGGGATCGGCCTGCTGATCTGGGCCTATCGCCGCGGTATCATGGATCGCCCTGCTGACACCCAACCGACCGCGAGACCCGAATGAAGGCCTATCTCGACCTGATGCAGCACGTCCTCGACCACGGTGTGGATCGCGACGATCGCACCGGCACCGGCACGCGCAGCGTTTTCGGCCACCAGATGCGCTTCGACCTCTCGAAGGGCTTCCCCGCCCTGACGACCAAGAAGCTGCACCTGCGCTCGATCATCCACGAGCTGTTGTGGTTCATCAGCGGGGACACCAACGTGCGCTACCTGCAGGACAATGGCGTACGCATCTGGAACGAGTGGGCCGACGAGAACGGTGACCTCGGCCCGGTCTACGGCGCGCAATGGCGCTCCTGGCCGACGCGCGACGGCGGCACCATCGACCAGCTCGGCCAGGTCATCGAGCAGATCAAGGCGAACCCGGACTCGCGCCGCCTGATCGTCACGGCCTGGAACCCGGCGGACGTGCCCCACATGGCCCTGCCGCCCTGCCACCTGCTGTTCCAGTTCTACGTCGCCGACGGGAAGCTCTCCTGCCAGCTCTACCAGCGCAGTGCCGACATCTTCCTCGGCGTGCCGTTCAACATCGCCAGCTACGCCCTGCTGACCATGATGATCGCGCAGGTCTGCGACCTGGCCCCCGGCGAGTTCGTCCACACGCTCGGTGACGCGCACCTCTACCACAACCATCTCGAGCAGGCGCGCGAGCAACTGGCGCGCGAACCGCGCTCCCTGCCCCGCATGCGCATCAACCCGGACCGCCGCTCGATCGACGATTTCGTCTTCGACGACTTCGAGCTGGTCGACTACGACCCGCATCCGCACATCAAGGCCAAGGTGGCCGTCTGAACGGAGTCGTTCGAGCATGATTCGATGCGGGGAATCCGGTAGACTGACGGGTTAGTCTCGAACGCAACCGCCCTTCCGGCAGGAATCCGTCATGCGCGTCAGCCTCATCGCCGCGATGGCCCGCAACCAGGTCATCGGTCGCAACAACCAGCTTCCCTGGCGCCTGCCGGCCGACCTGAAGCATTTCAAGCAGGTCACCATGGGCAAGCCCCTGATCATGGGGCGCAAGACCTACGAGTCGATAGGCCGGCCACTGCCGGGACGCGCGAACATCGTCGTGACCCGGGACGAGGACTTCACCGCCGACGGGGTGATCATCGTCCACTCGCTGAACGACGCCCTCGACGAGGCCGAGGCGCATCTGGACGAGGACCGCGAGGTCATGGTCATGGGCGGGGCGGACATCTACTACCAGTTCCTGCCACGCGCCGACCGCATGTACCTGACCCTGGTCGAGCTCGAGGTGGCCGGCGACGCCCATTTCCCGGCGTACGTGCCGGACGAGTGGGAACTGGTGGAAGCGACCCGGCACGACGCCGACGACAAGAACCCATACAACTACCAGTTCCTCACCTTCGACCGCGTGCCGGCCTGACCGGTCGCGCTGAAACAACTACCCTCGGAGAAAGGATTCCCGAACTCTGCGGGGGCACGCCTGCCACGCCCCGCCGGAACCAGTGCCCAGGAGTCCGTTATGACCCAGCAGTCACTCGACCTGCGTGACGAATTCGATTACCAGCCCGACCTGATCGCCCGGTTGGTGGACGTCTATGAAATCGCCCTGAACTACCGCTGGATGTACGCCAGCGTGATCGCATTGTGCGGGGCGTTCTTCATGATGCAGTGGTCACTGCTGGCCGACACGGCGCAGTACGGCCACCCCTGGGTCGGGGTCCCCTTGATCGCCATGGCCGTGTGGCTCGCCCTGGCGCCTGCCGCCACCGTGGCGAAGTGGGTCTCGCTGCCGGCCCAGTTCTCCAACGACTACCTCTCCTACCGCGACATCCACTGGATGCAGCAGATGACCGAGCGCCACCCGGTGCTCGCCTCCACCGCCGAGCCGTTCGTCAACGCGAACGAGCCGGTGCCGGTGGCCGCCCTGCGCGAGTTCTGGGCGCCGCTGGTCCGCGAGGAAGAACGCCAGAAGCGCTAGAGGGGAATCCGCAGCGTTCAGCCCTTCGCCGGGAGGCGCACCTGTCGCTCGGCCTGCTCCAGCACGTGATCGTGGAAGCTGCGCATGACCGGCGTGTCCCGCTTGCCCTGTCGCTGGACCATGTACCAGTGACGGATGATCGGCAGGCCCTCGACATCCAGTATCACCAGCCGCCCGGTCTCCAATTCCAGCTCGAGGGTGTGCTGCGAGACGATACCCACGCCCAGCCCGGCCTCGATCGCCTGCTTGATCGCCTCGTTCGAGCGCATTTCCAGCCCCGGCTCGACGGCCAGCCCGTGCTCCTCGAAGAACCGCTCGATCGCCGCACGGGTACCCGACCCCGACTCGCGCTGCACAAAGCGGTGCTCTGCCAGTTCCTCCAGCGTTATTCGTTTTTTCCCGGCCAGCGGGTGGCTGGGAGCCGCGATCGCCACCAGCGGGTTTTCCAGGAATGCCTCGGAAACCAGGTCCACGTCGGTCGGCGGTTCCCCCATGATGACGATGTCGGCCTCGTTGTCCGACAGTTGCCGTAGCAGACGCTGACGGTTGGTGACATCCAGGCTGATGGAGACTCCCGGGTAGCGTTTCGAGAAATCTGCCAGCAGACGGGCTACAAAGTAGTTGGCCGTACTGGCAACGCTGACCCGCAGATGCCCCCGATGCATCCCTTTCATGCCCTCCAGCACTTCCTCCGCCTCGGTGATCACTTCGAGGATGCGCTGGGCATAGCCGTAGAGCTCACGTCCGGCGTCCGTGAGATAGAGCTGACGGCCGGTCTGCTCGAACAGGGGCAGGTCGACGTTATCCTCGAGCTGACGAATCTGCATGGAAACAGCAGGTTGAGTAAGATGAAGCTTCTCGGCTGCCTTCGTGTAGTTGAGAAGTTCGGCCGCGGCGCTGAAGACGCGGAGCTGGTGCAACGTGAATCGAATCATCGACTAATCCATAAGGTTTTGTTTATGGCGAGCATCATTTATTTTGAATTGCTTTGATGGTCGGTGGCCGTATAGTATCGGTCGAGACGAAAGAGGGGCCTACCCCTAGGTCGATCCCAAACCCAATGCCAACCTTACCCTTCCGGAGGATCGCTATGGCGAACAAAAGTTACAGCGCGGGCGTAAAAGATTACCGCGAAACCTACTGGATGCCGGAGTACACGCCGCTCGACACGGACCTGCTGGCGTGCTTCAAGATCACCCCGCAGCCGGGCATCGATCGCGAGGAAGCCGCTGCCGCTGTTGCAGCCGAATCCTCCACCGGTACCTGGACCACGGTGTGGACCGACCTCCTGACCGACATGGACTACTACAAGGGTCGTGCGTACCGCATCGAGGACGTGCCCGGTGACGACTCGGCCTTCTACGCGTTCATCGCGTACCCGATCGACCTGTTCGAGGAAGGCTCTGTCGTCAACGTGTTCACCTCGCTGGTCGGCAACGTATTCGGCTTCAAGGCCATCCGCGGTCTGCGCCTGGAAGACGTTCGCTTCCCGATCGCCTACATCAAGACCTGTGGCGGCCCCCCGCACGGTATCCAGGTCGAGCGCGACAAGCTGTCCAAGTACGGCCGTCCGATGCTGGGTTGCACCATCAAGCCGAAGCTGGGCCTGTCGGCCAAGAACTACGGCCGTGCCGTCTACGAGTGCCTGCGTGGCGGTCTGGACTTCACCAAGGACGACGAGAACATCAACTCCCAGCCGTTCATGCGCTGGCGTGATCGCTTCCTGTTCGTCCAGGAGGCCACCGAGACTGCCCAGGCGCAGACCGGCGAGCGCAAGGGTCACTACCTGAACGTTACCGCTCCGACCCCGGAAGAGATGTACAAGCGTGCCGAGTTCGCCAAGGAAATTGGCGCACCGATCATCATGCACGACTACATCACCGGCGGCTTCACCGCGAACACCGGTCTGGCCAAGTGGTGTCAGGAAAACGGCATGCTGCTGCACATCCACCGTGCCATGCACGCGGTTATCGACCGCAGCCCGACCCACGGCATCCACTTCCGCGTACTGACCAAGATCCTGCGTCTGTCCGGCGGTGACCACCTGCACACCGGTACCGTCGTGGGCAAGCTGGAAGGCGACCGCGCCTCCACGCTGGGCTGGATCGACCTGCTGCGTGAATCCTTCATCCCGGAAGACCGCTCGCGGGGCATCTTCTTCGATCAGGATTGGGGCTCCATGCCGGGCGTCTTCGCCGTCGCATCCGGTGGCATCCACGTCTGGCACATGCCGGCACTGGTCGCCATCTTCGGTGACGACTCCGTCCTGCAGTTCGGTGGTGGCACCTTGGGTCACCCGTGGGGCAACGCCGCTGGCGCCGCCGCCAACCGCGTCGCTCTGGAAGCCTGTGTCGAGGCCCGCAACCAGGGTCGTGACGTAGAGCGTGAAGGCAAGGAGATCCTGACCCAGGCTGCACAGCACAGCCCGGAACTGAAGATCGCCATGGAAACCTGGAAAGAGATCAAGTTCGAGTTCGACACCGTCGACAAGCTCGACACTCAGAACCGCTAATCCAGGCCTTCTTAACCAGAATCTGACTCATAGGTAAGAAACCATGAACCAAATGCAGGACTACAAGACGACGGTCAAGTTCGAGACTTTCTCCTACCTGCCGCCGATGACTCCGGACCAGATCCGCGCTCAGATCGAGTACGCCATCGCCCAGGGCTGGAGCCCGAGCGTGGAGCACGTCGAGCCGGAAAACATGATGAACCACTACTGGTACATGTGGAAGCTGCCGTTCTTCGGTGAAGACAACGTCGACAACGTGCTCACCGAGATCGAAGAGTGCCATCGCAAGTACCCGGGCCATCACGTTCGCTTGGTTGCGTATGACAACTTCACCCAGAGCCAGGGTCTGGCCTTCGTGGTTTACCGCGCCGGCTGATAAGCGATGAGGCTGGCCGCCTTCGGGCGGGCAGCTCAACCATCAACACGAGGTACAACAGGCATGCCTGTACAATCTGGAAACAACTCAGCCAGAAATCGTGCAGCAGCTCGCGCCCGACGTGAGGAGCTTTCCCGTGGTGGCAGCACCGCGGCAGCTTCTCAGGGTGGCGGCAGCCTCGCCGGCCTGACCGGCAAGGAACTCGCCCGCGCCCGTCGTGCGCAGTTGTCTGCACACGGCAAGAACGCCAGCACCTCGACCTGGAAATCGGCCGCGTCGGCCGCTCGCCAGAACCCCGCGGCATCGCGGGCTTCCGGCAGCAACGGCGCTGCCAGCTCACAATCCCACGCATCCGCGTCCACCGACGAATCCGTCGACCAGATGTGCTCGCTCGCCGAGTCCGATCCGGGTCAGTACGGTTCCGAGGCGGACCTGGTGCGGTCCGTCTGCCGTACCCGTCGCCAGGCCATGGCGAAGTACGGCAAGAGTGCACTCCCGCCGAAGCCCGCCTCCCAGGGCGGCCCGGGTCGCAAGCAGATGCCCTTCGCTGACGAGGTTCGCTCGCAGCCGAAGCCGGCACCGGCTAGCAACGACACCCAGGCCGAATCCGAGCACGAGGCTTCGTTCGAGTCGCTCTGTACGGTCGCCAAGAAGCGTCCGGCCCGCCTTGGCCCTCAGGCCAACCGCGTGCGCCAGATTTGCCAGGCTCGCCGCGAGGCGATGGCGAACAAGGGCAAGCGCGCGCTGCCGGCCAAGCCGGCATCGCAGGGCGGTCCGGGACGTGTGGGTTACCAGGTTCCGGGTTATCTGGACACCAGCGCCAGCGGACGCGAAGCGGCCATGCGCCATCGCGAGATGCTGTGCCATTACGGTCGGGGCAGCGCCCCTTCCTGCCGTCCCACCGGACGTCGCAAGCCGGAGCACACCAGCGAGGCCGCCGAGCCAAAAAAGGTGGAAACCGGTCACACGATTTCCGGCCGTGAGGTGAAGGGCACCCAGGTGGAGCGCAGCCGCCGCGTCTCCGGTAACGAGTCCGGCAGCTGCCGGGTGATCTCCGGCACCGAGTACATCGGTTCCGAGCAGTACGAGTCGTTCTGCTCCACCCGCCCGCAGCCGAACGCGCCGAAGGTTCGCACGTCGACGACCGCCAGCGGTCACGGCGTCAGCGGCACCACCGTGGGTCGAGCCGCCCAGGTCACCGGTGACGAGCGCGGGACTTGCGAGTCCGTCACCGGCACCGAGTACCTGAGCAGCGAAGACCTGCAGACGTTCTGCGGCACCAAGGCCCGTCCTACCCACGCCGACAAGGTCGTGGAAGGCCGGACCGAGAAGCAGATGCGTGTGACCGGTAGCGACGAGTTCCGTCCCGCCCGGGCAACCGGTGGTGAAACCGGCGCAAGCCGGCCGATCACCGGGTCCGAGTACGCGGATTCGGGCGTGGCGCGATTGACCATCAACGGCGCACCGAAGAAGGTGGCGGAAACGCATACCTACACGGGTCGCACCGTGTCGGGCACCGCCATGGGTCGCTCCAGTCACGTCACGGGTGACGAGCCGGGCACCTGCCGCAATGTCTCCGGTACCCAGTACCTGAGCTTCGAGCAGTACGAGTCGTTCTGCGACACGCGTCCCGAGCCGGGTTACCAGAAGGTCGGCGTCGACCAGTCGCGCCACGGCGAGCGGATCACGGGCAACCTCGTGGATCGCAGCGAGCGCGTGACGGGCAACGAGCCGGGTTCCTGCTCCCGTGTCACGGGTTCTCAGTACGGCGAACCGCGTCTTTGCGGTGGCGGCGTCGACAAGGTCCAGTCCATGCACACCCTCGGGGGTCGTGGACTGACCGGTCAGCGCGTCGACCATCACCCAAAGATGTCCGGTGACGAGCAAGGGGGGTGCATGCCCGTCACCGGTACCGAGTACTACGGCGCCGAACACTACGGTGCCTACTGCTCGGGTTCGCCCGCACCCCACGCTGAGAAGGTCGAGGAGTCGATGACCTGCGAAGGCCAGACCGTTGGCGGAACGCCGATGGATCGGACCGAGCAGGTGACCGGCAACGAGTACGGTTACGACCACTACGTCAGTGGCACGCCCTACGCCAACGCGATGCACACCGGTTGCGCCGCACCGAGCAGCTACCCGATGGCTGCGCGGACTCAGCCGAGTGCACGGTACGTGCCCCAGGCGGCACACGCCCCGGTCCAGGAGCCGATCACGGCCCCGGAGGACTTCAGCGTGACCACGCCGGCACGCGCCGCTCGCGGACGCGTCACGGGCAGCTCCTTTGACCAGGGTGGCCGTATCACCGGCCCCGGCAACATGGCCATGGGACTGATCACCGGTACACCGGAGTTCCGTCACCCCGAGGCGAGCGCCGCGCATCCGCGGATGGGTTCGGTCATGCCGACGCCGACGCCTGCCCCGCAGGCAGCGGCCCCGGCACCCGCCCCCGCCCCGGCCCAGCCGGCGCCGACTCAGAACGCGCCGGCCCAGCCGGTCGAGGCCGCCGAGCCGCAGCCGGAGATCCCGGCCGCCGCTCCGGCCCAGGCCGAGCTGCAGTGCGCCCCGGAACCGCAGGTCTCCGAGCGCATTACCGGTGAAGGTGGCGATCGCTGTCGCATTACCGGTGACGACTGGTCTCGCAACGGTTCGGTGACCGGTACCGAGGGTCAATGGGCCCAGGGCCGCAACCCGTCCCTGCGCGGACAGGCTCGCGGTGCCGTGCGTAACGCCTGGGTCAACCGTGAAGTGCCGCGTCCGGATGTTCCGGCATCCAAGATCACCGGCAGCAGCGGCAATGACATGAACGGCTCGACCATCACCTACTCCGGTGGTGCCAGGGGCTAAGTGGCAGGAATGAGCGGAGTGATGACGCAGCAACCGTTTCGACGCAGCAGGCTGGGTGCCCCCCGCCTGGGTCAGCGCCGGGCCCCCTTCGGGCTCGGGGCGCCCAAGGGGCCCCGCGGCGTGCTCGGGGCGCCCCAGGTGGCGCACCCGGCCTGCCCGACGCTGCCGGAGCGTAACTGCCGTCACCCGCTGACCGACCACGAGGCAAACCGGCAACTGGCGTATTGCGAGGACTCCGTCACGGAGCGGTTCGATCGCATCGTCCCGTTCCTCAAGGATGTCACCGCCCTGCCCCGTGACGGGGAGCTGGGCGAGCGCATCCAGGACCTGGCCCGCGACCGGCTCGGCCACGGCTTCGATGAAGCCCTTCTGGCCGACAGCTGGATCAACGGCCCGGACCTGCGGGGTCTGTTCGCAAGTGCCACCTTTGAAGCGCTCAACGCTGCGGCGAAGCAGTTCGGGCGCAAACTGGAAGACCAAAAGAACGACGCGCTGTCCACGAGCAATTTCTTTCTCGACTGCGGTTTTCACGCGATCGATATCAGTCCCTGCTCGGACGGACGGCTCAAGGGCCTGATGCCGTTCATCCTACGGCTCCAGCCCTGGTCGTTCACCTATCGCAAGGCGTATGCCGGCGCACTGTTCGACGTGGAGGAAGACCTCCGCCAATGGAGCGAAGTCGAACTCCGCCGGTTTCGCGAGGGCGTACCGAATCGGGCTGACGAGGGTAGCCGCTATCTCAAGATCGCGGTCTACCACGGCAGCTCATCGGACCCCAATCATGAAGGCTGCGCCGCGCATGGCAGCGACGAGCGCAAGGCAGCCGAGGCCGCATTGGACCGGCTGCATGCCTTCCGCCAGGCAGTGGAGAACACCTACTGCTGTGGCGCGAGCACCGACATCCTCCTGGTGGGTGTCGATACGGACACGGACGCGATTCGCGTCCACGTCCCGGATGCCGACGGCGACATCAGCGTGCATCGCTACATCGACAACGCCTACCTGTACAGGGAGACGTTGAATCTCGATCGGCACGCCGCGCACCGGGCCGTGTACGACGCGATCCGCGAGGTCAACGAGACGGACGACTGGGGACGCAGCACCAGTGGCGAACCGCATGACGGCATGCGACGACTCATCGCCACGCTGCTGGTCAACAACCTGTCGCAGATCGATTACGTGACCGAGCGGCACCAGGGCCGCTACCCGGCCGAGAGCATCGGCCATGCCGAGCGCTACATCAGCGTCGGCGACGGTTTCGAGGAAGTGCAGATGCGCAACATCGCGTATTACGCACACCTCCACACCGTCGAGGAGAACACGAACGACCTGGACGTCGGGATCAAGATCTTCCGCAAGCTCAACGTGAGCCACGGACTGCCGATCCCGATCGCCATCCATTACCGTTACGACGGTCGTGTGCCGGGGGCACGGGAGCGCGCGGCAGGACGGGCGCGGCAAGTATGCAACGCCATCCGCGCCCGCCACTCGGAGTTGGATGACGAGGGCATGCTGTACTTCCAGCTCAGTGTCCAGGACCGCCCGTCGGGCAGCGAAATTGAAGAGGTTTCTCAGGCATGAAGATCATGCGGGTCGAAAAGACCTTGGTCTCCACCAACCGGATCGGCGAGCTGGGCCACCGCCCGCTGCTGGTCGTGACCGACAAGCCGGGCGGCACGCCGCAGGTGGCGGTCGACGCGATCGGCTGCATCCCGGGCGACTGGGTCATCTGCGTCGGCTCCTCGGCGGCCAGGGAAGCGGCGGGCAGCAAGTCCTACCCGTCCGACCTGACCATCGTGGGGATCATCGACCAATGGTCTGCTGAGTGACATGGAGATCATGCAGGTACGTTCCGACCTTGTGGCCACGCGGCGCGTGCCCGGGTTGAAACACGTTTCCTTGAGGGTGCTGGTCGACCAGTCCGGCACGCTCAACGTCGCGGCCGACCCGGTCGGGGCACCAGAGGGTAAATGGGTCGTGACCGTCAGCGGTTCCGCCGCGCGGTTAGCGCTCCCGGATCCCACGATCCAGACGGATCTGACAATTGTCGGCATCATCGATCACTGGGATCCTTGCTGACATTAGGTTTTCTGTTTAACAAGTCGTTCGAGAGGAGAGACGAGATGGCTGATGTATCCGGTATCGCACTGGGAATGATTGAAACGCGCGGCCTCGTGCCGGCAATCGAGGCGGCAGACGCCATGACCAAGGCAGCCGAGGTTCGCCTGGTCGGTCGTCAGTTCGTCGGTGGCGGTTACGTGACCGTTCTGGTCCGTGGCGAGACCGGCGCTGTCAACGCTGCCGTTCGTGCTGGTGCCGACGCCTGTGAGCGTGTTGGTGACGGCCTGGTCGCTGCGCACATCATCGCGCGCGTCCATTCCGAAGTAGAAAACATCCTGCCGAAAGCCCCGGAAGCCTAAGGCGGATTCACGTAATGTCGGCGGCCTGACGTCGCCGACTGATTCAACTACAGCTTGGGAGTAACTCAAATGGCTGATGTATCCGGTATCGCACTGGGAATGATTGAAACGCGCGGCCTGGTGCCGGCAATCGAAGCGGCTGACGCCATGACCAAGGCTGCCGAGGTTCGCCTGGTCGGTCGTCAGTTCGTCGGTGGCGGTTACGTGACCGTTCTGGTCCGTGGCGAGACCGGCGCTGTCAACGCTGCCGTTCGCGCTGGCGCCGACGCCTGTGAGCGCGTTGGTGACGGTCTGGTCGCTGCGCACATCATCGCGCGTGTCCACTCCGAGGTAGAGAACATTCTGCCGAAAACCCCGGACGCCTAATTCCGGGTACTTTGAGCAGGCTCCTGCGGCCGTGTCCTCGTGGCACGGTCCTGTCTGCCAACCAGATTCTTGTTTCGGGAGCTGTTAAGACACGTTTGTGCTGACGGCTCCCGTTTGGATTGACTGACCCGAGGGTTTCACACATGGCTAATTCCGGTATTGCACTGGGCATGATCGAGACGCGCGGCCTCGTCCCTGCCATCGAGGCAGCGGACGCGATGACCAAGTCCGCGGAAGTGCGGCTGATCGGCCGCTCGTTTGTCGGTGGCGGTTACGTCACCGTGCTCGTGCGCGGCGAGACCGGTGCCGTGAACGCCGCCGTTCGCGCCGGTGCCGATGCCTGCGAGCGCGTCGGCGACGGCCTGGTGGCGGCCCACATCATTGCCCGCGTGCATGGTGAGGTCGAGTCGATCCTGCCGGAGGATCCCGCCCACTGCGAGTCCTCCTGGTGCGTCCCCTCCGCGGACGCGTAACGTGGCTGATCCTGTGAATTGAGGGGTTGACCATGATCATGCGATCGAATTCGCGTGTGATCGGGCTTCTCGGACGAGCCCTGGAACTGGAAATGGAATCCGCCCAGCAGCATGCCACCCGTGCCACGTTGGCATCGCTCTGGGGCCAGCACTCGCTGGCCGAACAACTGACGCGCCTGTCGGACGAGGAAATGGGGCACGCCGACCTCGTCACCCGGCAGATGCTGCTGTTGGGGTTCGCCCCACCGGCGCTCTCCCTCGCCCCGGTCCGGCCGGGTCGCGACCCGGAAGAACTCCTGGCGCTCGGTCGGGCCAAGGAATGGGAGAGCGTGCGATTCTACGAGGATGCGGCCAACTGGTTCCGGCGTTTCCAGCCGGACGAGACCGGCGCCCTCTTCGCCCACCTCTTCAACGAAGAGCTGGGCCACGTCCGTCAGCTCGGCGGTTAGGCAACACGAGTTCTCAGGGAGAACGCACATGGTTGAGACGACCGACATCCAGGTGGACGGCTGGCAGACCCAGAAGCGCCCCCCCATGCTGATCCGGAAGTTCGAGTTCGAGGACTACGCACAGACGCGCGATTTCCTCGACCGCCTCGCGGAGGTGTCCGAGGAGATGGGCTATCACCCCAGCCTGCAATTCGACCGCACCCAGGTGAGCGTCAACGTTTCCCCGCTGGAAGAAACGCTCGGGGACCTCGAGGTGCGCTTCGCCCGGCAGGCCACCGAACTGGCCGAGAAAACCCGGGCCGGTTAACCAGGCAGGCTGACCCCATCAAGGAGGGTGACACCATGGCCGCACACGTCATCGCACTGGCCAATCTGAAGGGCGGCTGTGGCAAGACCACGCTGTCGATCAACCTGGCCTCCGGGCTCGCCCGACGGGCGGAAGTGGGACTGATCGACGCCGATCCCCAGGGCGCCCTGCGGCACTGGTCGGGCTGGGGCGAGGCCAAGTCCGGCCTGCCCCGCCTGTTCGACGATCACGACGATGCGCACGCCAACCTCGCCGCGGCGCGTGAGGCCTGCGACTTCGTAATCGTCGACTGTCCGCCCTCGCTGGACATGAACGTGACCATCGAGCTGCTGCTTCACAGTCACCAGGTCCTGATCCCCGTTCTCCCCTCGCCGCTCGATCTCTGGGCGAGTGCCGACACCGTCAAGGCGGTCAACAAGGCGCGCGAGAACGGCAACGAATCCCTTTCGGCGGCTCTGTTGCTCAACCAGACCGAACCGCGCAGCGCCATGACCCGTGCCATGCAGAACGCGATCACGGGCCTTGGCTTGCCCGTCCTCCCGGCGGCCGTCCGCCGTCGGGCCGCCTACCGCACGGCGGTCGTGGAGGGAGTGAGCGTCTACCAGCTTGGCGGCCGCGGTCGTGCGGCGGTGGACGAAATCGAGAACATCATTGACGAGGTAACGCCATCATGAGCAAGTTGGAAGACAAGCTGAGCGCCAGCGTGAAGTCGGAGTCCGCCACCAAGGCCGACAGCCAGTCGACGGGCGCTGCCGGCAACGCATCCGACGAGAAAAAGGCGCCGGAGACCAAGCCGGCCACCGCCGCGAGCAGCAACAAGCCGGCGACCTCGACTGCACGCAAGGCCCCGGCCAAGCGCAGCACCACCACCCGCAAGACGACGACGCAGAAGCCGGCTTCCCGGTCCACGACCAGCACGGCGAAATCCTCGGCTTCCCGCAAGTCCGACACGAAGTCCAAGCCGCCCGGACAGGGCAAGCAGCCACTGCACCCGCGCCGGGTCTGGCCGGACTGATCCCGCCCGAGGGCCGGCATCCGACCGGCCCTTGCATTTCCTTGCCACACGCGACAATGCGACCGATACCATGAGCAGTGCACGGCTAGAAGACCAGGAACGCCTGGACGAGCTGGGCGAGTCCGCTCGGGAGATCCTCGAGATCAACTGGACGGACGCCACGCGCGTCTTCTCACCTCGAGCGCTCGAGGCGTACGTTGACGGGGCGATCAGCCTGCAGTCGCTCGGTCGTGGCGAGGAACTGGTCCTCGCCTACATCGAAAGCACCCCGCAGGTCGCAAGGGAGCTCGGCACCGATGCCGCCTTCGAGCTGCTCTCGATGTCGATCAAGATGTTCTCCAAGACCAGTGCCGCGGTGCTCGTCCTGCTGTTCTCCACCGCCCCGGTGGCCGCGAGCCGTCTGGGCGAGGCCTCGCTGTTCCAGCAGTACCTGTCACTGGTCAACTACATCCTGGCGCAGGCGCCGCGCGCCCTGCGCCCCATGCTCACGCAACTCGACCACCTGCTCGAGGTGCTCACCCTGGGCGGCCTGCGACGCTGGGCCACCTGGGGCATCAACGCCCATCGCAACGACTTCGATGCGCTGGACGCCTACTTCAGCCTGGCAAGCCCCGATGCCGATGCCGTGCTGCAGAAGGAGCGCCGCGGAACGCTGTTCGTCGACGTCCAGCGTCGGCTGGTGATGTACCTGCGCGCCCTTTGGGCCCGCAACTTCCTGCTGCGCCCCACCTCCGGCGACTTCGAGAGCCGCGAGGGCTATCGGCCGTTCATCGAGGGGCCGTTCATCAACCTCCCCGATGCCTTCGATGACTTCGTCGACCGCGATGATTCCTCCGTCGACGGCGTCAACCTCTACCGCGCCTCGGCTGCCCATGCCGCCGCGCACATGATCTACTCGGGCTTCGATGCCGAGTCGGAAGACGCCTCCAAGCTCCAGCAGACCTTCATCGGCCTCATGGAGGACGCCCGCGTCGAGACGCTGGCCGGCAAGGACTTTCCGGGTCTCGCACCGCTGTGGACCCGTATCGCGCGGATCGCGGTCAACCGCCACGAGGAAACCGATTCCGAGCGCGTGGGCCCGCTGCTCGACCGGCTGGCACTCGCCCTGCTCGATCCGGACTACGCCGACGATCACCCGCTGATCGCGCAGGCCCGCGAGGCGGTGAACTCGATCCGCGAGGATCTCGAGGACTACGAGCGCGTCCGCGAGGCCGGCCTGGCACTGGCCGACCGGGTCGAGCAACTGGGCCTGCACTTCAGCCCCAGCCAGGACGTGCCCAGCATCCCCTACCGCGACGACAACCGTTTCCTGTTCGAGAAGCCAGAGTCGGCGATGGAAATCCAGCGCGAGGGCAACATCGACGACAAGCGTCGCTACGTCTCGCTGATGGAAATGCTCAACGAGCTCGACGTCGAGTACATCTCCGCCGAGGACGCCGACGAGGTCTGGGTGCTGGGCACCGAGCTCTACGACAACCACGGCCGCAAGTACTCCGATATCTTCGCCGAGGACCGCACGGCCTCGCCGGTGCACTACCACGAGTGGGACTACATG
>NZ_JAWLBP010000030.1:0-24039 GCF_041687595.1 Guyparkeria sp.
CTGAACGGGATGCAGCAGGAACTGCTGGCCCTGTTCGAGCGCGACCAACTGACGGATCAACTCGACCTATTGAGACGGATCAACATGAAGACGAGCGCAAGGAACCACCTCGCCGGCCGGGTGAAGGCGATCACCCACGGCCCGGTCAACAGCGAAGTCATCGTCGAACTCCATGGCGGCGACGACCTGGTGGCGGTGATCACCCGGCACAGCGCTGACGAAATGGGGCTGACCGAGGGCAGCGCCGTGCATGCCCTGATCAAGGCCAGCTTCGTGATCCTCGCCGACGCCGCCAGCCGCACCTCTGCACGCAACCATCTCTGCGGTGAAATCGCCCGCATCGAGACGGGAGCGGTCAACAGCGAAGTGGTACTCGCCCTGCCGGGCGGCGCGCGGCTGACCGCCGTGGTCACCAACGACAGCGTCAAGTCCCTGGGGCTGCGCGAAGGCGGCAAGGCCTGCGCCCAGGTCAAGGCGAGTCACGTGATCCTCGGCGTGGACGACTGAACAGCCGACGCCGGCGACAGGCGGGCCGAAAGCCCGCCTTTCCTTGGCCACCCAAGATATACCCGACAACCTATCGAGAGCCCGATCAAGGAGGCAATCATGCTCAAGAAGCCCCTGAAGACGTCGCTGGCCGCCGCCCTGCTGGGTGGCAGCCTGCTGGCCACCGCAACGGCCCAGGCGGCGACCATCACCGTGGCCGTCGCCGCGAACTTCACCAAGGCGGCCGAGGAGATCGGCGCGGCCTGGGAGGAGGCAACCGGCCACGACGTGCGGCTTTCCTTCGGCCCCTCGGGAAAGCTGCTCGCCCAGATCCAGAACGGCGCGCCTTTCGACGCCTATTTCTCCGCCGACACCAAGCGTCCGCAGATCCTGGTCGACTCGGGCGAGGCGCGGGATTTCTTCGTCTATGCCCGGGGACAACTGGCCCTGTTCAGCCTGAACCTGCCCGTCGATGAGCGCGCCGAGGAGATCCTCGCCGAGGCCGACTTCCGCCATATGGCCTCGGCCAACCCCAAGGCCGCTCCCTACGGACTGGCCGCCAAGCAGGTGCTGGAAAAGCGTGACCTCTATCAGCGCTATCGTGAGGACGGGAAGATCGCCACCGGCGAGAGCATCACGCAGACCTTCCAGTTCGTCACCACCGGCAACGCCCAGCTGGGTTTCGTCGCCCTCTCACAGCTGCGGGATCCTGAAAGCCCGGTCAAGGACAAGGGCCACGTCTGGATGCCGCCGGCCGGAGACTACGACCCCATCGAGCAGGGTGCGGCGGCGCTGACCCGCAGCGAACATCCCGAGGTGGTCGACGAGTTCCTCGCCTTCGTCCGCAGTGATCGGGGTGCGGCGATCATCGAGAAGTACGGCTACAACACGCCCTGACCTCTCTCCAACTCTCTCCCGCAGCCTCCGGCACGCCCCCTTGAATGACTCACGGGTCGCGCATTTTTCCGCAAGGGGCTTTTGGGAGAGGCCGAGTAACCGAGAACCGGAACGCAGACAATGACCCTGTTCGGCATCCCGCTCGACACCCACCCCATCTGGCTGACCCTGCAGGTCGCGGCGGTGACCACCATCGTGCTCCTGCTCATCGGCGTACCCATCGCCTGGGGGCTTTCCCGCATGCGCTCTCGCTGGCGAGTGGTATTCGAGGCCCTGGTCTCGTTGCCGCTGGTGTTGCCACCGACGGTGCTGGGCTTCTACCTGATCATCACCATGAACCCCAACGGTCCGCTGACCGAGTTCCTGGGGGTGTTCGGCTTCGAGGGTCAGTTGACCTTCAACTTCGCCGGACTGGTGATCGGCTCGGTGCTGTTCTCGCTGCCGTTCATGGTCCAGCCGATGATGTCGGCCTTCCAGGGGCTCTCCGAGGAGGTGCTGGATGCCGCCCGACTGATGCGGGCGGGCTTTCTCGACCGGTTCTTCACCGTGATCCTGCCGCTTTCACGCCAGGGGCTGCTGGTGGGCTCGGTGCTCACCTTCGCCCACACCGTGGGCGAGTTCGGCGTGGTGCTGATGGTCGGCGGCAATATAGAAGGTCAGACGCGCATGGTCTCGATCGCGATCTTCGACCACGTCGAATCGTTCGAGTACGCCCAGGCCCATCTGCTCTCGGCGGTGATGGTGATTTTCTCCTTCGCCGTTCTGATGGGCGTGTACCTGATCAATCGCCGCTTCTCGGCACGACTGGGGTAGGAACATGTTCGAAGGCAATCTGACATTGACGGTCGGCGAATTCCGGATGGCTTCCGGCGACTTCGCCTTCGACTCGGACGGGGTGACCGCCCTGTTCGGCCGCTCGGGCTCGGGCAAGAGCACGTTGCTGCGAGCCATGGCCGGCCTGGACCGGCACACCCGCGGCCAGCTGCGCTTCCACGACGAGATCTGGCAGGACGGCCGGCGCGGCCTGCCAGCCGAGCAGCGCGACATCGGCATGGTCTTTCAGCACGCCGCCCTGCTCGCCCACCGCACGGTGCGCGGCAATCTCGACTTCGCCGCCAGGCGCGCACCAGATGACCGCGGGGCGGCGATCGATCGCGACCAGATCATCGAACGGACCGGCATCGGTCCGCTGCTCGACCGGGCGGTGGGCAACCTCTCCGGCGGCGAACGCCAGCGCATCGCCATCGCCCGGGCACTGATCGGCCGACCGCGGGTGCTGATGATGGACGAACCGCTGGCAGCGCTCGACTGGCGCGCCAAGGCCGAACTGCTCGACCTGTTCGAGTCGGTCATCCGCGACTTCGGCATCCCCACGGTGATGATCACCCACGCGCCGGCGGAGGTAGAACGACTCGCCGACCGGGTGGTGTTCATGGCCGACGGCGGTGTCGAGCGGGTCGAGACACTCAAGGAGGCACTCGGCCGGGTCGACTCCCCGCTGTTCACCGAGGAAGGCCCGGTCGCCTCGCTCGACGGGCACGTGGAGCACGTCGACGGCAACCCGCACCGGCTGCACTTCGTCACCACGCCACAGGCGGAAGACGGGCAGCCGGTGACCTTCCAGATCGGAGCCGACGGCGCCACCCTCGAACACGGACCGCGCCGTTTGCGGGTCCGGGCCGACGACGTGGCACTGGCCCGGGAACGGCTCGACAACATCTCCATGCAGAACCAGCTCCCGGCACGGATCGAGCGGATCGATCCCTCCGGGCCCGGTCGCCAGGCGGTGTTCCTCACCCTGCCCGACGGCCAACGCCTGGTCAGCGAGGTCACCGACCGCGCCGTGGCCGACATGGGACTCGACACCGGCCAGGCCGTGACCGCACTGGTCAAGAGCGCGGCGTTGTTGCGGTAGCGGGCAAATTTCAACCAAGCCCGAAGGATTCGGCAACCGTTAGAAACTACCGACGACAGCGAAACGGAGCCAGAACGCAAGGGGGGCGCACTCTTCGATTGGCTCGGCGAGAGTCGCCGCCGAACATGCCTTGAAACACGGGAGACGACAAGGAAGATGAGCCATCATTCAGGCAAACGCGCGGTCGGCGGCTTTGTCGCCGGCGGCGCGATCGGCGCACTGGGCGGGCTGATCGGCCTGGGCGGGGCGGAGTTCCGCCTGCCGGTGCTCAAGGGGGTCTTCCATCTCGAGACCCTCGAGGCTGTGATCTTCAACAAGGCGATGAGCCTGATCGTGGTCACGGTCGCCCTGATCGCGCGCAGCGTCACCATCCTGCCGACCGAGCTGTTCGAGTACTGGCCCATCGCGATCAACCTGCTCGCCGGCAGCCTGATCGGCGCCTGGCTCGCGGCCGGATCGGCCATCCGCATGAACGCGAAAACCCTCGACTACGTGGTTTTCAGCCTGCTGGTCGGCCTGGCGGCCCTGATGATCGTCCAGCACCTCGCTAATCCCGGCCCGACCGCCGAACCGATGCTGGACGATGGCACCGTCCGCTGGGTCGCCGGATTCTTCGCCGGGCTGGGCATCGGCGCGATCGCCGCCTTCCTCGGCGTGGCCGGCGGAGAGCTCCTGATCCCCACCATCACGCTTCTCTACGGCGTGGACATCCGTCTGGCGGGGTCACTATCACTGGCAATCTCGCTGCCGACCATGCTCGTCGGCATGCTGCGCTACGCGGGAGCCGATGCGTTCACGGTGCTCGGCCGGGAGCGGAACCTGTTCACCGGTATGGGGCTGGGGTCCGCGGCCGGCGCGGTCGCCGGGGGACTGGCAATCGGGCTGGTCGCGCCGGACTGGCTGATCGTGCTGCTCGCCGGCATCCTGCTGCTTTCCGCCTGGAAGGCCTTCGGGGACGCCCGCCGAAACTAACCAGGCGGCACGAAACGCCTCGACTCAGGCCGATAGGGAAATCTCCCCCGTCGACCCGGGCAGCGGTCTGCTGTCGTCGCTGATCCGACCCTCGCGGCAAAGTTGTTCCATCCGGGCGATCTGCCAGTCGAGCTGCGGCTCCCATCCGTAGTGTCGCACCGCCCGCCGGCGCGCGGCGGCGCCGGCGGCCTGCCAGTCACGCTCGAACAGCGCAGTGACAGCCTCGGCCAGCGCCTCGCCCGTCGCCCGCAGCGCGAGCTGCCCGACTTCCTCGTCCACCAGTTCCGGGGTGGCCCCGGCATGCACGCCCACCACGGGCAAGCCGCAGGCCATCGCCTCCAGAATCACCAGGCCGAAGGTCTCGGCATCACCGGCGTGCAGCAGTGCATCGGCGGACGCCAGATACATGGCAAGCGTCTCCTCGTCGGCGACGTAGCCCACCACTCGAAGCCGCGGATGACCGTTGTCGGGCATGTTCGCGCCGATCAGCAGCAGGTAGTACGCGTCGCCCAGCCGGTCGAGGCATTCCAGCAGCTGGTCGACGTGCTTCTCTCGGGTGTTGCGCCCGGCGAAGACCAGCAACCGCGCATCCGATGGCACGCGGATGGCGCTGCGCACGGTCGGACCACGTCGCGTCGGGCGGAATACATCGGTATCCACGCCCAGGCGCTGCACCGAGACATGCCGCACCCCCAGGTCGTCGAGCTGTGCCGCCATCACCTCGCTCGGCGCCAGAACCCAGTCGAAGCGACCATAGAGCTCGGCTAGGTACCGCGAGGACAGCGCCCGGACCCACTCGCCGAACCGCAGGGCAAGCAGGCGCGAAAGGTCCGAATGGAAGAAGGCGACCGTGGGCACGCCGAGCGCGCGCCCGGCCGCCAGCGCGGCATGTGCGGTGACATAGGGATCCCCCGCCTCGATGATGTCCGGCGCCAGCGACACCAGCGCATTTCGCCAAGGGCCGGGACGCAGCGGAAAACGATAACCGTCGCCGGCCGGCAAACGCCGGGCCGGCAGGTGACAGATGGTCTGGCCGTCCTGCCGGCGACAGGCGGCCCGGGCGTCTGGCACCAGCAGGCTGTGGCGGCAATCGTCCCGCCCGCCGATGTGGGCGTGCTTGGCCTCGAGGTAACGACGCACCCCGCCCGAGGCGGGGCCCCAGAACATGGTGACGTCGGCAATATGCAGCGGAGTGTGGGATGACGTGTTCATCCCGGCAACGCTAGCGGGAAAACATGACGGTTTGCTGTCAGCCCTGGCCCTTCCGGTTGTCCGGCCACTCCACCGGCAGCACTCGGTCGGGATGCACACGAGCCAGGTGGGCGAGGTTGCGGCAGTCGGGCCGGTGCAGCTTGTAGCCCTGAGAGCGACTGAGAAACGCCATCACGCGCTCGCCGGGCTGCGGATTGCAGCACTTGGCCGGCGTGACCTTCAGCCCGTCGATGGACTGGTTCTCGATCACCAGACTGGCCCGGGTAGGCGCGAATGCCGTTTCTCCCTCGGCACCCTGAGCCGGTGGACGGGCGGAGACGTCGCGCCCCTCACCCAGCTGCCCGCGGGCGGCGGCCTGCAGGGTCTCGGGAGCGATACGGTGCCTTCCCACGGCGAGGAACAGCTGCTCCTCGGTACTCATGCCCAGCGCGGCGAGCAGACGGCGCCGAGCGACGGCACCCATGGTGAAGCGCCGGAACAGCCGTTCGCAGATCACCCGGCCCCGTTCGCGCGCATCCTCACGATCGAACTGCGCGAACCAGGCTCGCACCTTCCCCCGCGAGCTGGCCGAACGCAGGAAGCCCGTGTTCGCCTGACCCCACTCGCGGCTCGGTGCCGCCTCCTTCTGCGTGAGCACCTCGACGGTGTCGCCGTTGCGTACCTCGGTCTTCAGCGGCGCGATCTGGCCGTTGATCTTCGCCCCGCGGCAGCGATGCCCCAGATGCGTGTGGATACGGTAGGCGAAATCCAGCACGGTCGCGCCGGCGGGCAGTTCCACCAGTTCCCCGTTGGGCGTGAAGGCATGAACCGTCGGGGCCTCCAGCGGGCGGATCTCGCCCCGGGAAAGGCCTTCGCGCAGCGACTCGACCTCGATGTCGAACGGATTGGAGCCACCCGCCCCTCCGGCCTTGTAGCGCCAGTGGGCCGCCACCCCGAACTCGGCGAAGGCGTGCATGCGCTCGGTGCGGATCTGTATCTCGACCACCTTGCCCTCGTCCGCGCGCACCGCCGTGTGCAGCGACTGGTAGCCGTTGGGCTTGGGCCGGGCGATGTAGTCGTCGTACTCGCTCTCGATCGGCTCAAAGAGGTCGTGGACCACCGACAGTGCCGCATAGCAGTCGGTCACCGTGTCGACCTGCACGCGCAGCGCACGCACGTCGAACAGTCCCTCGAAGGACAGCCGCTTCCTGCGCATCTTTCCCCAGATACTGTAGATGTGCTTCGGACGACCGTAGACCTCCGCCCGGATATCGGCGTCGGCCAGGGCCCGCTCGAGCTTCGCCTCGACCGCGGCCAGGTAGGCCTCCCGGTTGGCGCGGCGCTCGTCGAGCAGGCGGGCGATCTCGCTGTAGGTGCGCGGCTCGAGGTGGCGGAAGGAAAGATCCTCCAGCTCCCACTTGATCTGCCCCAGACCCAGCCGGTGGGCGATGGGCGCATGCACGGCCAGAGTCATCGCCGCATAGCGATGCCGACGGGCCGGATCCGGCTCGCGATCCAGTGCCCGCATGCCCTCGAGCCGGTAGACGAGGTCGACGAGCACCGCCCGCGCATCGCCGGCACCGCCGAGCAACAGCCGGCGCCAGTACTCGTGCTGTTGCTCGCCCAGCCCCTCGGGGAAACGAGCCTCCCATTCGCGCAGCCGGTCGATCGCGCCCAGCAGGGCCCCGACCGTCTGCCGTCCTGGCTCGTCCAGTTCCATGCGGTCGAGCAGTTCATCCCGCCGGTCGGCCACGCCACGATCGGCCAGCAGGGCCGCGATCAGCGTGGCGAGGTCGGCGTGGATGTCCGCCAGGGCGACGGCCACGCGGGGGCCGCAGGGCCGGCCGACGGCCGGCAAGCCCTCCGGGGGCTGCTCGGTCTCCCCGATCTCGAGGCACAGGCGCTCGATGCCCGGGGCCCGGCCGGCGTCATCGGCCTCGGTCAGGGTCCTGCGCAGCGTGCGGCAGAGGCTGTCGGTAGGTTCGTCCAGTGGGTGCTGCATGATCGCTCCAGGCACTCCGCGCCCCCGGATGGGCGGCGCGAGCCGGCACGGCCGACTGCCATTCCCGCCCTGCGGGCGTTCCGGGAAGCTCCTGTCGTTGGGTTGTCACCGCCGGCATGGCAGTATCATGACTGTCTGGCCACAACATTATCACCCCGGCCCGGCGGCCGGGGCGCAAAAGGACCCGTCCCCCATGGAAAAGACGATCGATCTCCACGGCGAACACCACCGTCTCAACCGCTATCGCCGCCTGAGGGCAAGCGTGCTCGGCGCGATCGCTGGGCTGGTCGCCGTCTCCAGCCTGATCGCGGGGCTGATGGCCAGTGGCGCCGCCAACACCGTGCTGTTGACCGGCGTCATCGCCCTCGTGGCCGGGACGCTCGCCCTGGCCGCCGGCCAGCACGTCGCCCTGCGCCTGCGTCAGGACACCGAGCAGGCGGATCTGGAGATGGAGGCGCACGAACTGGAGATCAACTTCGAGCACGAACTCGCCGAGTTGCGCGACATCTACGTCAGCCGCGGCGTCGACCCGGAAACCGCCGAACGCGTCGCCCGACAGATGATGGCGCACGACGCACTCGGGGCGCATGCCCGCGAGGAAATGGGCCTGCACCAGATCACCGACACCCGCCCCCTGCTCGCCGCCATCCCGCTGGGTGCAGCCTTCGCCGCGGGCGCTGCACTGCCCCTGCTGGTCGCCCTGCTCGCCCCGGCCGGCAGCATGGCCCTGTTCATCTTCCCGCTCACGCTGCTCGCGCTCGCCGTCCTCGGCAGCCTGAGCTCCCGCACCGGGGGGGCGTCGATGCTGACCGGTGGCTTTCGCACCGTTCTCTGGGGCGCGGCGACCATGGGCGTCACTGCGCTGGTCGGCTGGCTGATCGCCACGCTGGCCTGACCGTCACGGTGGCGACCGGCAACCGGCGACAGACCGTCGTCCTGCTCCACGGCCTGTGGATGGGACGCTGGGCAATGCTCCCGCTCGGCCACCGGCTCAAGCGCGCGGGCTTCCACGTCCGGCATTTCGGCTATCCGACCCGCGCGCCCCTTCCACGCGATGCCGACCGCCTCGACGAGTGGCTCGAGGAGCTCGGGGCGGTGCACTTCGTCGCCCACAGCCTCGGCGGGCTGGTGCTCGCCCACCTGTTCGACCGGCACCCGGACCGGCTCGAGCAGACCGACCGAATCGTCCTGCTCGGCTCGCCCCTAGCCGGCAGCGTCGTGGCGCGTCGGGTGGGCGACACGCTCATCGGTCGATGGACGCTGAACGGCAGCCTGGAGCGAGGGCTGTCCGGCGACGTGCCCGCATGGCGGGCCCCGCGAACGCTGATGATCGCCGGCACCCGCCCCATCGGGCCCGGGCGGCTGATTCCCCGAACCCTGTCCGGCCCCAGCGACGGCACGGTGGCGGTCACGGAGACCCGAGACCCGGCCCTGGCCGAACACCGGTCGCTGCCGGTCAACCATTTCGGCATGCTGCTCTCGCGGCGGGTCGCCGACGAGGCAATTGCCTTCCTGCAGCCGACCGGGGCCGACTGACCAGATCCACCCGCTCTCACACCCACCAAAACAAAAGGGCCGACCCCTCAGGATCGGCCCCGTGGATGACCCTCCCGGCTCGCGCCGGGACCGGGTTCACTCCTCGCCGGTGTGCGGCGTGTGGTAGGCGGCGAAAAAGTTCTGCTCACCCATGCGCTCGATCAACTCGAGCTGTCGCTTGAGCCAGTCGGCGTGCCCTTCCTCGTCCATGAGAATTTCCTCGAAAAGGTGGCGCGTGCCCACGTCGCCTTCCTCGCCGGCCTCGGCGGCTGCCTGTCCGTAGAACTCGATCGAGGCGAGCTCCTCCTTCAGGTCCGCATTGAACATGTCGGCCAGCGACTTGGACCGCTTGGCGGACTTGGCCTCGCTGACCACCGGGTCGCCGTCGAGGAACAGCATGCGGTCGATGAACTTGCTGGCATGGCCCAGCTCTTCCTGCACCTCACCCTGCATCTTCGTCGCGAGCCTGTCGAGACCCCAGTCCTCCAGCACGTGCGCGTGCAGCAGGTACTGGTGGGTGGCGGTCAGCTCCATCGACAGCGCCTGCTGCAAGTTCTTGAGTGTCTTCTCGCCTTTCTTTGCCTTGGCTGCACACATGGGTCGTTGCCCTCCTGTGGGAACGTGAGTGGTACGGGTGCCTCGAGCGGACCGCCTCTGCCCGCCGGTTTATCGCCGGCAACGGGGCATCGCCATCCGCCATGCGCGGGTCGGGTCTTTCGCCCGAGGCCTGCGGAAGACCTTAGTCGGTAGGACGGAATTTGCCAGCCGAATTCGGAGGTATCGACCGCCTCACGCCGCCTGACGGGCGAGAGGATCCTGCCGGTAGAACGCCGCGAGGTGCCGATAGAGGGCGGCATCGAAATGGCGCAGCTCCCCGGGCAGGCGGAAGAAGTATTCGCTGAGCACGGCGAAGAACTCCGCCGGGTTGGTGGCGGCGTAGGGGTCGATCGAGGGCTCGACAGCGGCATCGATCTCGTCGTTGAGCCGATCGAAGGCGGCCTGGAAGTCACGGGTCCAGCACGCCCGGTCGTACCCCTTCGGCAGGGGCGGAAAGCCGTTTTCCGCTCCGTTGACCCCATCGATGAAATGCGCCACCTCGTGGACCACGACGCTGGTGGCGTAGCCGGGATCCAGCCCGGCCTCGATGTCGGCCCAGGAAAGCACCAGCGTGCCGTGCTCCCAGGCCTCGCCGGCCCGCAGGTCGCGGACGTGATGGACGACTCCGTCCTCGTCGACCTCCTCGTGATCGACGTGGAAGGCATCCGCATAGACCACCACGGAACGAATGCCGTCGAGCCAGTCCAGCCCCAGCTCGAGCACGGGCAGGGCCGCCAGCGTGGCAATGCGCAGCTGTCTGGCGTCATCGAGCCGGAACTCCCCTCCGCCATAGAAGGGGCGACCGGCCAGGAACCGTCCGGCCAGCTGCCGCAGCCGCCGCAGCGCTTCGTCCCCGAGACCGACCAGTTCCGGCTGATCGCGGCACACATCGCGCCAGAGATCTTCCGGGACGACGATCTCCCGGCCGTTGGCTGCTCCGCCTCCCGGCAACAGTCCGGCCAGCCAGCGCAGCACGCTCAACGGCCGGCCCGCCCGCGGCGTAGCATCGGATATCTCGTCACGCCCCACCTCGCTGCTCCTGCGGCAGGACCATCAGGTCGCGGGTCTCCGGGAGGAAATGGGCCATGCCCTCCAGCACGCCGGCGGCATAGTTGCCGTTCATGCCGAACAGTCCGCCCCGGGCCAGGTACAGGGTATCTTCCAGCGCACCGGCCTCCACCATGCGCCACGCCCGCTCCCTGACCGACGGTTCGGCGTTGGCCACCAGCACGCCGTTGATGTGGCTCCCCAGCGCCAGAAGGTCGTTGTCCGAGTCGCCGGCAAACAGGGCGCGACGTTCGTCGAATTCAAGGTGCGAGATCAGAAACTCCATGGCGTGCAGCGTGCTCGCGCTGGTGGGCAGCACGTCAAGCTGCATCACGTCGGCGGAATCGTCCTGCGACCAGACCAGGCGAGCATCGATGCCGTTGTGCCAAAGCCGACCGTGCAGCTCGGCATCCAGCACGTCCCGGTTGACCGCCCCGTCGACGTAGTAGCTCGCCTTGAAGGTGCCCTGCTTCTCCGGCTCCTGTGACCGGATGGCGGTGATGTCGGCGAACAGGTGGCTGATGTCGTCGTGGGTCAGGCCGTTCCAGCTCGGCGCGATCTCGTCGGTCCAGTCCCGCCAGTGCGCCCAGTCGCCGTCACCACCCCCTGCGCGGGAGCGCGGGGCATAGATAGTCGTGCCCACATCGCCGATGATGTAGTCCGGCTGGGGCAACGACCACTCGTCGACCGCGTCGAGCACCCGTTGCAGGTCCCGTCCCGAGACGAGCACCAGCTGCACCGCCGGGTGCGCGCAGAAACGCGCCAGCCGGAGCCGCGCATCGGGCGACTCCTCGGCCCGGCCAGTGGGAGTCAGCGTGCGGTCCAGGTCGCTGCAAAGCAGGATGGGCGCGATCTCGCTCATCGGTCACCTCCCGCATCCTCGGTCGCGGCCCCACGGTCCCCGGGCAGGCTGCAGGTATCGAAGAAGTCGTAGTGCCCGATCGCCTCGAGAACACCGGCCGGCCCGTGCGACCGCGTGAAGACCACGCGGTCGAGCCCCTTGAGTCCCGGGAGCTGTTCGCCGCCGTCGGGCGAAACCACCGCGCCGAGCGGGTTGCCCCGGAGCATGTCGTCGTCGGTGGCCACGCCGCCGGCCACCAGCAGGTGATCGAGCGGGATGCCCCACTGCGTGGCGAAGTAGCGCAGGGCGAAGCCCTTCGAGGCGCGCACCGGCATCGCCAGCAGTTCGTTCCGGCTCAGCCGCGCGATGCGGGCATGAATGTCCAGGGCATGCAGTTCGTTCTCCAGCGTCTCGATCCCGGGGAAGGCATCAGTTTCGGCGATGTAGGCGTGCACCGCATGCACGCCCTGCACCGCCCGGGAGCGAAGCTCGATGCCCGGCGTCTGCGCCAGCAGGTTGTAGACCCGGTCGGGTTGCCAGGCATAGCCGATATGCCGGCTCCAGCCTTCGTCGCGCGACAGGCGCGGGCCGTAGTGGATCTGGGTGCCACCACGCGTGATCAGCACGTCCGGGGTGGGGATCTCGAGCTCCTTGAGAGCGGCGAGCACCTCGCGCCGCGGTCGGTCGGAGACCACGCCGAAGCCGACCTGGCGCCGCCGCCTGCGCAACTCCTGGATGAGTCGTTGGCGCATGGGTCGGTCGGTGGCGCCCCCGAGGGCGGCCAGTTCGACCACCAGTGCCCGGTCGACCTGCACCAGCATATGATCGGGCAGAAGCGGCCGTGTCGCCGCGTGGCGCTCCGCCTCCTGGAGTTCGGCGACATGGCGCAGATAGGCCTCGACATGCGCCCCCCAGGAGTAATGCTCGCGCACGAGCCGGATGCCGTTCTCCGAATACCGCTGCCAGCGCTCGGCATCGTCGATCACGGCCGCCAGCCGTTCGCCGATCTGCCGTGCGTCGAGCGGATCGATCAGCTCTCCGTTCTCGCAGGCCGCGATGATGTCCCGCGGGCCACCATCCTCCGTGGCGAGGATGGGCGCGCCGGCCGCAGCCGCCTCGATCAGCGTCAGGCCGAAGGGCTCGGTAAGCGCGGGATTGATGAACACCCCGCCAGTGTGAGTGACCAGGCGATAGAAGTCGGGAACGTCGGCGGACTGATGGTGACGGGGATAGGCGACCATGCCGTAGAGATCGTAGTAATCGATCAGGAGCAGCAGGTCGGTGAGCACCTTGCGCGGGCCGGCGTCCATGTCGCGGATATCGTCGCGGTTGCCGGCCACGATGACCAGATTGGCCTGCTCGCGCAGCTCCGGGTGTTCGCCGTAGGCCTCGATGAGTGTGGCGATGTTCTTGCGCTCGTCCGGGCGGGACATTGCCAGGATCATCGGTCGCCGCGGCTCGCGCAGGAAGCGTCTGAGCTCACTGCAGATGGGTGGGGCGAAGGTCTCGGGCGGCGGCGTGAAGCGCTCGAGGTTCACGCCCGGCGGGATCACCGCCATCTTGTCCTCGTCCGCCCAGTCGTACATGCCGTACTGCTCGTCGATCTCCTGGCCGGTGCTCACCACCACGAGATCCGCCGCCAGCAGCACCTCCTCCTCGGCGCGGATGCGCGTCGACATGGCATAGGTGGTCTCGATGGTCTCGCTGCTCTCGCCACGGGCCAGCAGTCGCCGGCGCTTGACCCGCCCGAGCGAATGGCCGGTGTGGATCAGCGGCACGCCCAGGTTGTGAGCCAGCCGCACGCCGACATAGCCGGCGTCGGCATAGTGACTGTGCACCAGCGAGGGGCGCAGGCCGTGCTCGCCGATGTGGGCGAGCGCCCCGTCGACGAAGCAGTTGAGATAGTCCCAGAGCCGCTCCTTGGGCAGGTATTCCTCCGGCCCGGCATCGATGCGGATGATGTGGGCGTTGTCACCCAGGTCCTCCTCGGGCCGGGCGTAGTCGTCGTCCACGCGCTCGTCGATCACGCGCCGGGTGAACAGGTCCACCCGGCCGACCTCCGGGCGACGGGCCAGCGCGCGGGCCAGCTCGACGACATACAGCGTCTGGCCGCCGGTATCGGCATCCCGGCCCAGCTCGAGATCCTCGCCGCGGATCAGTCCGTGCACGCTGATCAGGCAGATGTAGAGTCCGTCCTGTCCGCTCGATCCGGTCTTGTTCATGCTCGTCCGCCCCCGCGTTCCCCTTGACCACGGCCGCTCCTCGGCGCGCTGTCCTCGTCCTCGGTCAGTGCCAGCTGGGCCAGCCGGCCGGGATCTTCCAGCAGGTGCCGTGCCAGCAGCAGCCCGGTGGCGCTCCATACCTGGTGGAGGTTGGCACGCCGCCCGATCAGACGGCCGTGGCGGCCGTCGTAGTATTCGGGCCAGCCGTCCTTCATCAGCCGCTGTTCGGCCACCCGGTAGGCCCGCTCGCCCAGATCCTGCCGGCCGGCCACCTGCGCCGCCGCCACCATCGGCCAGATCAGCACCGGCCAGTTACCCCCGTTGTGGTACGACCAGGGCGTGTTCTTGGGATCGGACCCCGTCATCAGTCGCCATTCCGAGCCGGTCACCGCCGGGTAGACCAGCTTGACCGGCATCTGGCCGATCAGGTCGTCCCAGCGGTCGGCCATGGTCTGCATCTGCAGGCGACTCTGCTCGCGCGTGGCCAGCCCCGAGAGCGAAGCCAGGAAATTGCCCTGGGAGAAGAAACGGAAGTCGATCCGCCCCGGTCCGAGATTGCCGACGAAATAGCCGCCATTGTCCGGCACCCAGTCGGGCACCCAGTCGGGAATGGATTCCGGGTAGATGTTGAAGACGTTGTCGATGTCGTGGCCGAACTTCTCGGTCGAGAACCGGTGCACCTCGTTGAGAACGTCGAGGTCCAGCCAGTAGTAGCGCCGCACGTAGTCCCGCAGCACCTGTCGGCGGGTGGCGGCCAGGTCGATCAGCCAGTGGCTGCCCTCGTCGACGGTCAGCAGGTCGGCGGCACGCAACGTCATGTCGAACAGCGCCTGGATCTCCAGTGGATGGCCGAAGACGCCCATTCGCCGGTCGATCATGAACGAGCCGTCGGGCACGAGCAGGGTGGGAAAGACCTCGAAGCGGCTCTGCAGGCAGAGGCTCAGGATCATGCGCAGCCCACGCTGGACTTCCGGTGTGTGGGCAAAGGCCGTATCGCCGGTGAAGCGCACGTAGGCGCGCAGAAGCACCGTCCACCACATCATCGAGTCTACCGGCGCGACCCGGCCGATGGCCCGGTCGCCGAAGTCCGCCGACAACTCCTCGCTGCCATCGTCCAGGGTGACCACCCGGAACGAGGCCGGCAGGACACCCGGTGCGATCTGCTGACCCTCGAGTTCCTCCTGCTGCCCCCGCATGCGCAGGATCAGGGCGAGAAACTCGCGCACCACTTCCGAACGGCCTTCGAGCAGCATCAGGAAGGCGGTCGAGACGAAGTCGCGCACGAAACAGTCGCGGTAGTTGTCCGCCGGTGCGCGGGGGTCGAGACTGGCCATGGTGCCGACCGGATGACCCTGGTAGCGGATCACCGCGTCGTCGAGCAGCCGGTAGGCATCCGCCAGCACCACCGACTCGTCGGCAAACCGCGGCGCGGCGAAACAGTGCCGCGTGGCGTGCAGCGGCTCGGTGGCACGACTCGTTGACGGACGCTCGTTCATCCGGGGTCCTTCGGTAGAGGTCGCTGGGCGATGGGCCAGACATGGAGCGGAAACCGGCCGACCGTGGCCGACGGGGTTATCAAAAAACTAGCACAACTCGTGCGTAGGGACCGCGGGACCGTCTTTCAACCCCGAGGAGTGTCCACCGTCCCGGCCGGAGGGATGAGATCCTCCGGTCGATCCACGTCCCGGATCACGGACGGGTCCGCGCATTCGAGCAGCAGGCCGCCGTGTGAGGCGAAGCACTCCCGCATGCCCCTGCCACGCGCCGCGTGCAGTGCCCCGAGCAGACGCCCGGGGAAGGCGACCGGATGCCCCGGCTGCCCGGAATGCACCGGCCGGGCCGGACAGTCGGTTTCCAGCATACGCGCCGCCACCCGGGCCGCCTCCACTGGCTGCAGGTCCGGCATGTCTCCGAGGAAGAACAGCACCCCGGAGGGGTGGTCCGCTCCGGCGGCGAGATGATTCAGCGCGCAGCAGCGGCTGGCCCACAGCCCGGCCGCCGAGTCCGGACAGACCAGCACCTCGAGGGAGGTCCGGCCCGGCAGTTCATCCAGCCGCGGGTGCCGGCGGTCAACCACCAGCAGCACGCGCGGGCAGACCGCCGTCGCCACGTCCACGGCATGCGCGAGCAGGTACCGTCCGCGGCAGTCCGCCCAGCGCTTGTCTCGACCAAAGCGACGGGAACGGCCGGCGGCGAGGATCACCCCGACCGGACCCGACCGGTCAGGCGTCATCGGCCCGAGCGGCAGCGGATCGATTCGCCACTTCGGACGAGGCGGCCTGACGGGCAACATGTCGCGCCGCCACCAACTCGGCGGCGATCGACACGGCGATCTCCGCCGGCGTGTGCGAACCGATGTCGAGGCCGGCCGGCGCGCACAGCCGACGGGTGTCCACGCCTAGCTCGGCCAGGCGGGCGCGCCGTGCCGCACTGGTCCGGCGCGATCCCATCGCGGCGACATGGAAGGCCGGCGAGTCCAGCGCGTCCATGAGCGCCAGGTCGTCGATGCGCGGGTCGTGGGCCACGGCGACGACCGCCGTGCGGGCATCCGGGCAATGCTCGGCGATCACGCGCTCCGGTGCCCGGCTGTCCAACGACACGCCGGGCACCGCCAGCCGCGCGGCGGGTCGCGGGTCGCAGACGGTCACCTCGAATCCCAGGGCCAGACCCTGCCGGGCGAGATGTTCCCCGACGGGACCGGCACCGAAGACCAGCAGGCGCCAGGCCGGGCCGAACGGCAGCCAAAGTCGATCGTCGCGCTGGACCGGGACCTCAGCCATCGAGGCCGTCGGCTCGTGCCAGTCGACGGCACCACTGGCCAGATCGAGCTCGCGCCAGATCCCCCGACGCCGCTCGATCGCCGCCAGCGCGGGCCGCAGGGCGGCCGGATCGCTCGGCCACTCCACCAGCACCTCCAGCATGCCGCCACAGGGCAGGCCCGGGTGGGTACTGCCGTCGTAGCGGCGCCGTACGGGTCGACCGGACGCCATGCCAGGCCGGCGCAACCAGTCGAGCAGGTCGTCTTCCACGCAACCGCCCGAGACCGAACCACGCATGGTCGGCCGTGCATCACCCGGGTCGACGATCGTCCACAGCGAGCCCGGCGGGCGGGGCGACGAACCAAAGGTCGTGAGCACGGTCGCCAGAACCACCTCGCGCCCCGCGGCCAGGCCATCGACGGCCAGCCGGAGGGCGGCGACGGTATCGTCGGGACCATCCATGGGTCAGCCCAGGTCGATGGGCAGGCGACGCACCCGCTCGCCGGTGAGCGCGGCCAGGGCATTGACCACGGCCGGGGCCAGCGGCGGCAGTCCCGGCTCGCCCACGCCGCCCGGCGGCTGGCCGGAATCGACGATGGCCACCTCGACCTCGGGCATCTGGTCGATGGTCAGTGCCGGGTAGTCGTTGAAGTTCTGCTCCTGGACGCGGCCGTCCTTGATGGTGATCTTGCCCGACAGCGCGGCCGTCAGCCCGTAGGCGATCGAGGAGTGCACCTGACGCTCCACACCCGCCGGGTTGACCGCGATGCCGCAGTCAATCGCGCACCAGACCTTGTGCACTCTCGGCCGACCGTCCTCGACGGAGACCTCGGCCACCTGGGCACAGTAGCTGCCGAAAGACTTGGCCAGCGCCACGCCCCGCGCACGCCCTTCCGGCACTTCGCCGCCCCAGTCGGCCATCTCGGCGGCCCGTTCGAGCACCCCGAGATGGCGCGAGTCGCCGCCCTCGAGGAGCTTCTTGCGGTACTCGACGGGATCGGTCCCGGCCTTGTGAGCCAGTTCGTCCAGGAACGACTCGACGATCCAGGCATTCTGCGAATGGCCCACCGAGCGCCAGAAACCGACCGGGATGCCCGGGTCGACGTTCGCGTAGGTTACCTCGATGTTCTCGATGGCGTACGGGTGGTCGGCCGCCCCCTCGACCGCGGCCGGATCGATGCCGTCCTTGACCATGCCCGGCGCGACTCGCGACCAGATCGACGGACCGGCGATGCGATGCACCCAGGTCTGTGGCAGGCCATCGTCGCCGAGCGTGGCGGACAGTTCGTTGTAGGCCGCAGGGCGGTAGAAATCGTGGCGCACGTCGTCCGGGCGCGACCAGATCACCTTGACCGGACGCCCGGCGCGCTTGGACAGTTCGACCGCCTCTCGGACGAAGTCGGTCTCGAAACGCCGGCCGAAGCCACCGCCGAGGAAAGTGGTGTGTACCGTGACCTTGGCGGGATCGACACCCGCGACCTCGGCGGCCACCTGCTGCACGGACCCAGGCGCCTGGGTGGGGGCCCAGACAGTCACCTCGTCGTCACCCACCGAGGCCGTGGCGTTCATCGGCTCCATGGTGGTGTGGGCGAGGTAGGGCACCCGGTACGTCGCCGAAACGGTGCTCTCGTCATCGCCCAGCGCCTCGGCCCCGCGGCCCTCGGTGCGCGCCGGCCGGGCGTTTGTTTTCAGCCCCTCGCGGAACTGCGTCTCGATCGCCTCGTCGTCGAGGCCGGCGTGTTCGCCCTCGTCCCACTCGACCGACAGCGTCTTTCTCGCCTGGTCGGCACTCCACCAGTCTCGTGCCAGCACCGCCACGCCATGGTCGAGCTCGACCACCTCCTCGACGTTGGCCGCGTCGCGCGCCTTCCCGGCGTCGACGGACCGGAGCTTGCCGCCGAACACCGGGCAACGCTCGATGCTCGCCACCAGCAGGTTGTCCGGGCGGGCATCGATGCCGAAGCCGGCCTGGCCGTTGACCTTCTGCGGCGAGTCCAGCCGCCGGGTCGGCTTCCCGATGATGCGGAATTCCTCGCGGTCCTTGGTGAAGACCTCCTCGGGCGGCTCGAGCTTCGCCGCGTCGGCGACCAGCGTGCGGTATTCCGCCATGCGCCCGGTCGCCGTATGGATCACGACGCCTGGTTCGGTGCGCAGCTCGGAGAGGGGCACGTCCCAGCGATTGGCTGCCGCCTGCATCAGCATCTCGCGGGTGGCCGCACCCACCTCGCGCAGCTGGTTGTAGAAGCCGCGCACGGTCGCGCTGCCGCCGGTGAGCTGCCCGCCGAGGGCCGGGTTGGCGTAGACCTCGTCGGCCGGGGCGAAGCGGGTGTCGAAGTCCGCCCAGGGCAGGTCGAGCTCCTCGGCGATCATCATCGGGATCACCGTCATCGCCCCCTGCCCCATCTCCGAGCCGGAGATGGTCAGGACATTGCGGCCGTCGGCATGCATCTCCACCCAGGCGTTGGGCTCGAGCACGGCGTCGGTGCCATTCGAGGAACCCTCGGCCGCCATGGCCGACTCGGGCGCACCCAGACGGAAACCGACCAGCAGGCCGCCGCCCGCGGCCGCCGAAACCTTGAGAAACTGTCTACGCGTGATCATGCCGAAACCTCCTCGCCGTCGGTGCCGGCCGTCCGGGCCCGTGCCGCGTGCCGGATGGCCGCGCGGATCTGGTTGTAGGTGCCGCAACGACAGAGGTTGCCCTTCATCGCCTCGTCGATTTCCTCGTCGGTCGGATCAGGGGTGTCGGCAAGCAGCGCCGCGGCCTGCATGATCTGCCCGGACTGGCAGTAGCCGCACTGCGGGGCATCCTCGGCGACCCAGGCAAGCTGCACCGGATGATCGCCGGCCGAGGAGAGACCCTCGATGGTGGTGACCTCGCTGCCGTCGACTGCCGAGACCGGGGTGACGCAGGAGCGCGTGGCCCGTCCGTCGACGTGGACGGTGCAAGCTCCGCACAGCCCGGCACCGCAGCCGAACTTGGTACCGTTCAGTCCAACGTAATCGCGAATGGCCCAGAGCAGGGGCATGTCATCGGCGACCTCCAGGGTCACGGGTCGCCCGTTAATGGTGATTCTTGCCACGGCGTCTCTCCTGTCCGGTTGCAATGTTCGGGATTCGCCCCGAGCGGGGCGCGGTGTCGACAGTGCATGGAGACTAGACGCTCAGGCCGCAGCCGCAATATGTTCAGTCAAACACAGCGGCTCCGCCGGCGGCGGGGCCGGGACGGCCACCCGCGACTATCCATTGGGAAAAGGGGGCTCGGACGATCAGTCGGTGATCAGCCCGTCGACGATGTGCAGGGTGCGGTCCATGCGCGCGGCGAGATCGAGGTCGTGGGTGACCAGCACGATGGCCGCGCCGATCTCCCGGTTGAGTTCAAGCATGGCCTCGAACACCGCCTCGGAATTCCTGGTATCGAGGTTGCCCGTGGGCTCATCGGCAAGCACCACGTTCGGCCGACAGGCCAGAGCCCGGGCGATGGCGACGCGCTGGCGTTCCCCGCCGGATAGCTCGCCCGGCCGGTGCTGCAATCGATGCGGCAGCCCCAGTCGCTCGAGCAGTGCCGCGGCCCGCTGTTCGGCCTCGTCACGCGGCAGCCGCCGGATGATGAGCGGCATGGCGACGTTGGTCAGCGCGGAGAACTCGGGCAACAGGTGGTGGGCCTGGTAGACGAAGCCCAGGTGCCGGTTCCGCAGCAGCCCCCGCCGACGCTCGCCCAGTCGCGAGAACCGCTGGCCGGCCAGCCAGACCTCGCCATCGGTGGGCTGGTCCAGCCCCGCCAGCAGGGACAGCAGGGTCGACTTGCCGGTGCCCGACGCGCCGACGATGGCCACGCGCTCCCCGGGGGCGATCGTCAGGTCGATGCCGCGCAGGACATCGACATCGAGGTTACCCTCACGGTAGCGGCGCTTGAGCCCGCGAGCCTCGAGTACCGCCCGCGCCTCGTCCTGTCGTGAATCATTCATAACGCAGTGCCTGTGCCGGTTGTACGCGCGATGCCCGCCATGCCGGATAGAGCGTCGCGAGGAAGGACAGGGCGAAGGCCATCAGTCCGATCAGGCCGACGTCCGACCAGTCCAGGCGCGAGGGCACCTCGCTGATGTAGTAGACATCCGCCGGCATGAACTGCGTGCCGGCCAGCCCCTCGATCCAGGGCACGATCACGTCGATGTTCTCGGCGATCAGCACGCCCACGGCCACCCCGACGGCGGTCCCGATCAGGCCGATGAACACGCCGGTGATGATGAAGATGGTCATGATCGACGCCGGACTGGCGCCCAGCGTGCGCAGGATGGCGATGTCGCCCTGCTTGTCGGTGACCAGCATCACCAGCGTGGAGACGATGTTGAAGGCGGCCACCGCCACGATCAGCGACAGGATGATGAACATCACCGTCCGCTCGATCTGGATGGCACGGAAGAAATTGGCGTTCGACTGCGTCCAGTCCTGCGCGCCGTAGGGATAGCCGAGTTCCCGGTCGAGTTCGCGGGCCACCGCCGGGGCGGCGAAGATGTCGTCGAGCTTGAGACGCAGCCCCGACACCCGCCCGCCGGTACGGAACAGCGCCTGGGCATCGGCCATGTGGACCATGGCCGTGCCGCGGTCGTACTCGTACATGCCCACCTCGAAGATGCCCACCACGGTGAAGCGCCGCTGGCGCAACATGCCCCCGACGGGCGTGATGGCGACGTCGGCACTGATCAGCATCAGCCGGTCCCCGACCTCGACGCCCAGCGAGCGCGCCAGCGCCGAGCCCAGCACAATACCGAATCCACCCGCCTCCAGCGAGTCCAGCCCGCCCTGCTGCATGTGGGCCCCGATGTCGGTGACAGGGGTTTCCAGGCCCGGCTCGATCCCGCGCACGATCGCCCCGGAAACCTCATCCTCGGCCGACAACATGCCCTCGGCCTGCACGTAGGGCGCGACCGCCTGCACGGCCGGGTTGGCCTCAACGCGCTCGGTGACCGTCTCCCAGTCGGCCAGCGCACCGCCACGCTCGGTAACCGTGACGTGGGCAGTCATGCCCAGGATGCGCTCGCGCAGCTCGTCCTGGAAGCCGTTCATCACCGAGATGACCACGATCAGGGCGGTCACGCCGAGCGTGATACCGATGATCGAGGTTGCCGATATGAACGACACGAACCGGTTGCGTCGCTTGGCCCGCGTGTAGCGCAGCCCGATCATCCATTCGAATGTCCGCCTCATCCAGACCCCTGTACTGTCGATTCGATCACGTTGAATATGCGGCGCAGTCTAATACGCCCTGCCCCGGCTGTCCCGGCGTTCGACGGGATCCGTGACGGGTGGTTCCGGGCCGGACGCTTGCAGCCGGGGCTGCCGTGACGCAGACTAGCGCAATATCCCGGAGAGGCGCCCCGGCAGGCGGTTCGCGACCATTCGGATGCGTCCGAGTGTCGCGGCAGGACAACGCCACGGCGGAACCCGCAGCCGCCGCGCGCCCTCGAAAGGCATCAGGGACCGAGTCATCAAGTGCAAGAAAAGGAGCCTCTCATGAACCCGTTCGCCCAATTCTCCCGTCCGCTCGCGGCCCTGCTGCTGGGGCTGGCCATGGCGTTTTCCGCCGCGCCGGCCTCGGCCGAATCCGGCGAGGCCAAGGTTTCCGTCCACGGAATGACGCAGTCGCAGGTGGCCTCCCGCTTCGGCGAGCCGGAGCGTCGCCACGCCCCGGTACCCGCGACGGGCGAGCACCCCAAGCCGCCGATCACGCGCTGGGATTACGCCGACTTCAGCATCTTCTTCGAGCGCGACATCGCCATCCACCGGGTGGAACACCTGAAACGTCCCGAATAGCGACTACACTTCCTGCGAACACACACATCGAGGAAGTGACTCATGACACCCAATGTCGGAATGGTCGACAAGTGGCTGCGGATCGTGGTCGGGGCACTCCTGATCGCCCTGGCCATTTTCAACGTGATCGGCTGGTGGGGCTACATCGGGATCATCCCGCTGGCGACCGGGCTGTTCAACTTCTGCCCTGTCTATCGCCTGATCGGCATGAACACTCGCGACAAGACGGGCGGCGGCCAGCCCTGACCTGGCCCCACGGGGTCAGCGACGCCCCGGCCCGACCACCTCGATCCGGCCACCGTCAATCGGTGGCCGGAATCTTCTCTCTCTGCCCTCCACCCTCACTCCTGCCGTCACGATGCCACGACTGACATCTCGCGCCCTGGCCTGGCTGTGCCTGGCAATCCTGCCCGGATGGAGTTCGCTTGCCGCGCAGACCGCACCAGGGCCGCCCGTGAACACCGACCTGCCCGCGGTCATCGACGAGGCGTCCGGGCTGGCGCTCTCCACGCGAGAGGGAGAGTTGCTGTGGACCCACAACGACAACATCAACGACCCGGGCTCGATGGAACGGGTCACTCCCTACGTGTTCGGAATATCTCCCAGCGGCGACCTTCGGGTGCAGCTTCGACTGGAGGGCGTGACCCAGCGTGACTGGGAATCGATCGATGCGGCACGCATCGACAACCGGGAGATGCTGATCGTGGCCGACACCGGCGACAACCGGGCCAGCTGGCCAGACTACGTCCTCTGGTTTATCCCGGAGGCGTCGCCCGCCACGCAGGGGAAGGAAGTCGAGGCAAGCCCGGAAGCCCTGCTGCGCTACCGCTACCCCGACGGCCCGGCGGATACCGAGTCGATGGTCTTCGATCCACGGACGAACCGCATCCTGCTGCTGACCAAACGGGAGGATCCGCCCCGGATGTTCAGCCTGCCGGCGGATGCCCGCCAGCCCTTTCCGGACGAACCGGGGCTCTCCGACCGTCGACGCCTTGAATCGGCACCAGTCGAGATCGCCGACCCGGTCGGCACCATGGCACGGCTCCAGCCCACCGATCCGATCAACTGGCTACTCCTGCCGTTGACCGGAAGCCAGACCAACCGCCCCACCGGCATGGCCCTGAGCCCGGACGGGTCGACCCTGGCCGTGCTCACCTATGCCTCGCTGTACTTCTTCCACCGGGGGGCGCGGAGTGACTGGTCCGAGGCGATCACTCGCCCGGTCACGTCGCGATCGCTGCCCCGCATCGATCAATGGGAGGGCCTTGCCTTCAGC
Organism: Guyparkeria sp.; assembly: GCF_041687595.1. Classification (NCBI taxonomy): domain Bacteria; kingdom Pseudomonadati; phylum Pseudomonadota; class Gammaproteobacteria; order Chromatiales; family Thioalkalibacteraceae; genus Guyparkeria; species Guyparkeria sp. The sequence continues at coordinate 23,556 of NZ_JAWLBP010000030.1, forward strand.
GCGGACGGGCGGCACCTTTACGTGGTCCGCGAGGGCACCGGACCCGACACCCTGCTGCGACTGGAGGTTCCGGAAGGGGCCCGTTCCGGGCAGCCGTGACCCCGGGGACACGTCGTCAAGAAGGCAGACAGAGGAATTCCGGAATGATCCAGACACGAGCACTTGTCAGTGGCCGAGTCCAGGGGGTGTTCTTCCGCGACTTCACCCGACGCACGGCCCTCGATCACGGGGTGTCCGGGTGGGTGCGCAACCGGCCCGACGGCCGCGTCGAGGCGGTGCTGGAAGGCGAAGCGACTGCCGTGGAGGCGGTACTGGAGCAGATGCGGGATGGACCGCCTCAGGCCCGAGTCGATGATCTGGTCAGCACCGCCGAGACTCCCGAAGGCCACGTCGGCTTCCGGGTGCGGTGACGCCTTCCCCGGGACTCGCCCCCGCTCCCCAGAAACGGGAACCTACCCGGAAACGCAAAAAACCCCGGCCAAGC
>NZ_JAWLBP010000031.1:0-2843 GCF_041687595.1 Guyparkeria sp.
ACCTCGCCATTCTTGAGGATCTCGCCGGTGAACGGACGGATGGTGAGCACGTCGCCCGTCTCCATCTGGTCTACGTCGCACTCGATCGGGAAGGCGCCGGAATCCTCGGCGGTGTTGAAGAAGATCGGGGCGATCTTGCCGCCGAGCACCACCCCGCCGGTGCGCTTGTTGGGCACGTGCGGGATGTCGCGACCGATATGCCACTGCACCGAGTTGATCGCGGACTTGCGCGAGGACCCGGTGCCGACCACGTCGCCCACGTAGGCGATCTTGTGACCTGTCTCCTTGAGTTCCTTGATGGTGTCGAGGGCCTCGGGCATCTTCGACTGGAGCATCGAGCGGGCGTGCAGCGGGATGTCCGGGCGGCTCCAAGCCTCCTGGGCCGGGGAAAGGTCGTCGGTGTTGGTCTCGCCCGGCACCTTGAGGACGACCACCTGGATCTCTTCCTCCAGTGCCGGCTTGGCCTCGAACCAGTCGGCATTGGCCCAGGACTCGAGTACGCGCCCGGCGTTCTCGCTGCCCTCGCGGTACTTGTCCTCGACGTCGCGGAAGGAGTCGTAGACCATCACCAGCCTGGAGAGCGCCTTGACGGCATCGTCGCCAACGACCTCGTCGTCGAGCAGTTCGATCAGCGGATCGACGTTGTAGCCACCCATCATGGTGCCCAGCAGCTCGACCGCCTCACGGCGGTCGAGCAGTGGGGATTCGGCCTTGCCCTTGGCCACGTCGGCCAGGAAAGCGGCCTTGACGTAGGCGGCCTTGTCCACGCCCGGCGGCACCCGCTGGGAGAGCAGGTACTTGAGCTCGTCGCCGTCAACATCCGCCGGCGGGTTCTTGATCAGATCGATCAGCTCGGCGGTCTGCTCGGCATTCAACGCCAGCGGCGGAATGTCCTGCTCGGCGCGTTCGGCCTTGTGTTCGCGGTAGGCTTCAAGCATGGAATACCCTCAACGGCTTGCAATGGTATGAATTCGTGTCTCGGATTCGGGCACGTCGCCCTCCGGCGGGCGGCCGGACGAATGGCGGGATTCTAGCAAACACCGGGGGCATGCCGCGCATGCCGCCGACAGGAACCTCCCCTGGAGACGGAACCCGGCTGCGTTTTTAGAGTTTCCCCTGGCGGCGCATCCGATCCAGCCACAGCAGCGCGATCACCGGGGCGGCGGCGATGATCCGGCCCTCGTCCACGTCGGCCAGCGCCTGCTCGAGCGAAACGATGCGCACGCGAATGTCCTCGTGCTCGTGGTCGAGGCCGAACTGGCCGGCGACCACCCCCTCGGCATCGCGCTCGATCGCGGCGGTGTCCACCCGGGCCAGGAACAGGTAGATGCTCTCGGTCGTCCCACCGGGACTGACCCAGTAGCGGGTCAGGGGATAGAGATCGGTCAGCGCCAGACCGGCCTCCTCCTCGGACTCGCGCCGGGCGACGTCCTCGGCCGACTCCCCCGGCTCGATCATCCCCGCCACGATCTCCGACAACCAAGGGCCGGTGGGGGCTTCCAGCGCACCGGGGCGGAACTGCTCGATCAGCACGACCTCCTCGCGCACGGGGTCGAACGGCAATACCGCCACGGCATGCCCCCGTTCGAAGATCTCCCGCTCGATGGGTTCCGACCAGGTGCCGTCGAAGAACTCGAAACGCAGCCGGTAGCGTTGCAGGGAGAAAAACCCGCGGTAGAGGGTCTCGTTGGCCAAAAGGTCGAAACGCATCGTGTCCTGCTCCTGCTACCATCGATCGAAATGTCAGACCGTAGCTTACATGCACGGGGCTTTATGCCGCATCCAAGGGGCCTTCATGAACACCATCCTGCGACTGCTCGAACCCCTGATCGGGCGGGAAATCCAGATCGGTGAGAACCGTGGCACGGTGATCGAGATCCACGACGACCCGCCATCGCTCATCATGCGCGCGGAGAACTCCCCGGACGCGTTCCAGGTCGACTACTTCGGTCGTCCGCGATCGATGACGCAACCGACGTGGACGCAACCGATCACCGCCGAATCCGGTCGTAGCCTGCACCCCGATCTGCAGCGGCAACTGCCGATCGAAACCGCCCGCACCCTCGACGAATTGATCAAATCGCGGCAGGCCTGACGACATTGCCGTGACCACCCAACATCAACCGACACGGAGTTGCCAATCCATGACCCAGACCGATGTCCCGACCCGCACGATCCGTCACTTGGCGGCCGCCGGAGCCCTGCTGGCCACCACTCTGACCCCCCTTTCCCTGTCGGCAGCCGACCGGCCGCCCATCGACAGCCAGTGGCGGCTGGCCAACATTGTCACCCTGCAAAACATCGATCCCACGCTGACCGACCTCGTGGTCGACGCCGACGGGAATCTCAGTGGAGTCGCCGGGTGCAACACCTACCGACGCTCCTGGAACGAGGACGGATACGGGGAGATCGCAGTCACCCACAAGATGTGCGGTGAAGCGAGGATGCAGCAGGAAGAAGCCTTCCTCGAAGTCCTGGAAAACACCGTCGACTGGCAGATTGACGGGGAACGCCTGTACCTCAAGGGACCGGACGGACGAAACCTCGCGATGATGCTCGAACCGATCACCCGCTCCTATCACTTCGACTGCGAAGGGAAGACCATTGCCTTCGACGTCCTTCGTCGTGGCCAGATCCGGCTATTCCATGACAGTGAGAGCGTGCTGATGACCCGAACGGAATCGGCCTCCGGCTCGCGCTACGAAAGCCAGGACGGCGATGTCGTCTTCTGGGGCAAGGGACAGGAGGGCACGTTCGAGGCCGATGGCGAAAAGCGTGATTGCCGCCAGGTACCCAACCCCGACGCACCGGGCGATTCCTGATCGAACCTGGTTGCGGGCCGG
>NZ_JAWLBP010000031.1:2943-23922 GCF_041687595.1 Guyparkeria sp.
GGAGAAGACGAAATGCTGGGCGTGATGGACCAGAACGCCCGAGGCAAGCTCGATGCCACCCTGACCAGCGGCATGCAGGCAGGCGGCGGCGTGGGTCCGGGTGCCGGCCAAGGCGGCCCGGCACGCTAAACCCCTCCAATGCGGGTCAAGGCCGGGGCAACCCGGCTGCCCCGCCGGCAGGCGTAACGATAAAGCCCCGCTAGCGATGCTGGCGGGGCTTTTTACATGCCCGGCACCTCTCCTCGATGCCAGGGCGGACGATATGGCGTTCCCCAAAAGGGGACCCCTTCGCGATGCAAACGGCATCTCGGGCCCATTAGCGATAGCCGCATCCCGATGGACCGTATTGATGAAACCAGGGTTAGCCCGCCTTGTTTCAAAACCGGAAAAGGCGTCTTGGAGACCATCGCCCCCAAGCGAGAATCCCACGTGACTACCCGGCGATTGGAGGGAATCACCTTGGTGCCGGCCTGGATCAAACAATCCGGGACCACGGGGCGCCGTTATCTCGCCTCATACATCCCGGCACCGACAACCCACTCTTCATCCTTGACGCGCACGCGTCGTACGTGAGCCACCTTGCGCACCGACTCGGCGGAACCGGGCCGGGGCCAGTAGTACTCCACCCAGGCACTGCCGCCTTCCGTTCGGGTGATCATTTCCTTCACGAGACGATTCCCCGCGGCGTCTTCGTAATCCATGAGATTACGCCCTTCCAGGTTGGGGAATGCCGGGTTTACGAGTTCGGTCCCGGCGGTATCCAGCACGAAGACATAGGTGTCCATGAAGATGAACTCGTCAGACGCGTCGCGCAACCGGGCGAACGCAGTTTGGCCGCGCTCCTCGAGGAGCTTGGCGGCATCGTCGACGAGGTCGATCAGGATAGCCCGCGTCAGCGGCATGTCGTACTGTCCGGAACCGACCAGGTAGCGCTCACCATCGGGACCGACGGCGCGTTCGATGTAGGTCGACTTCCAGGAAGGAAAGAGCTCGTTTGGCCGGGGCCATTGGTAGTGGACCCAACCGTGACCCGGCTCCGTGGCCGCCTGCTCCACAAACCAGACTCCGATGGGTTTGTCGTTGATGTCCCTCAAACCGAGCATGTTCCGTCCTTCCGCGGCGGGGTCCGGCGGGTAGACGTAGCGTGTACCGTCCAGACCCCACACGAAGACATAGCGGTCCCCCTGAAACCATTCGCCCCCTCGCCTGCGAAAGTCCTCGAACGCCGCTTCGCCTTCCTGGCTCAGCTTGTGGACAGCCTCTTTCACGAAAGCGGACAACTGCTCATGGCTGACTGCCGTTTCGGCCTGCGTCACACCGGTCGTGACGACCAGAAGCATCGTGAGCACTGCGCTCATAAGGACGCGCCGTGCGCCGCCTGCATGAATGGAGCCGGCTGTTCGCATTCTTGCAGGCTTGCCGTTCAGCATCCGGGGGCTCCGCGGTTTCGAAGACGAATCGGCCATTCGTTTGGCCCTCCACTCGGTGGATCTGTCATCGTGCGTATTCAAGATTAGCAGCAGTTCCCGGGGCGACTCATTTTCCTTCCTCTTTGGAGGCGAACCGAAGTCGAGTTCACCACCGACTCCTTGGCGCGAATCTGTCGGATCAGGATTAACGGGCGCTCATGGTCAATGACAAGCCGGATGTCGCGATGATGGGATCACGGGCCCATGAATGGCGGGGGCAACGGTTAGCCGGGCATGGCCTTCGATTCGGGACCGCCAGCAGACGCGCTGGCACGCCTCACTCGAGACAGGTCAGGCCGGAAAACCGAAGCAAACCTCCCGGGTCAAGGCCGGGCGCGCCTCCCGGGCGCCCCCGGCAGGGACAACGAAAAAGCCCCGCCAGCGATAACCGCTGGCGGGGCTTTTTGCGTGCCCGGAACTTCTTCAGATCCCGGCAAAAGTATGGCGTCCCCAAGGGGATTCGAACCCCTGTTACCGCCGTGAAAGGGCGGTGTCCTAGGCCTCTAGACGATGGGGACCTAGTGTGGCCGGGGCCTCTCGACCCCGCCCGATTTTCGGGTCGATCACCACGCCTGGTAGTGACCAACAATTAGGGCAGCACGTGTATCACGCACTGCCCTAACAAATGGCGTCCCCAAGGGGATTCGAACCCCTGTTACCGCCGTGAAAGGGCGGTGTCCTAGGCCTCTAGACGATGGGGACCTAGATGGCGCGCCCGGGAAGATTCGAACTCCCGACCTTCTGGTTCGTAGCCAGACGCTCTATCCAACTGAGCTACGGGCGCTTTGGCTCCCCGAGCTGGACTCGAACCAGCGACCCAGTGATTAACAGTCACTTGCTCTACCAACTGAGCTATCGGGGAATACGTCTCTCGACGTGGGGCGGCATATTAATGATCCGAGGGGGAGGCGTCAACACCTTCGGCATAAAAAATGCGGTCATCCGTACCGCTGCACCGCCCCGCCGGAGCGCGTTCCGCTCGGTACGCGGAACGCTTCCCGGCCCTGTTCGACCCCAAGCGGTTGATTCGGCATGGCATTGCCATCTCGACACGTTCGGGGGTCAACTCGGGAAGCCGTTTAGACCCGGCTCAGAGGAACTCCAGTTCCTCGGCCACGGCCTCGGCACCCCGGCGGGCGCACATCTCGTCGGTCTCGCCCGAGGGAGCGCCCGACACGCCGATGGCGCCGTAGGTCTTGCCACCGGCCTCGATGGTCACGCCACCGGCACCCATCATGAGCCCCGGCACGTTGCCCAGGGCGCCCTGGCCGCGCTCCTCGAGGGTAGACGTGGCCGTATTGAACGACATGGCCGTGTAGGCCTTCATCTTGGAGATGCTGAGGGTCAGATCCGGGGCAAGCACGTCGCGGAGCACGACCTGTTCGTTGCCGCCCCGGTCAACGACCGTCACCCCGACCTGGATACCCTCGTCACGGCAAGCCTCGATGGTCGCCTGGGCAGCCTTGAGCGCCATCTCCATCGACAGGCGATCGACGCCGACGGTGAGCGGCTGGTCGGATGCCGAGGCCATGCCGGCCGACCCGGCCACTGCCAGGCCGGCGGCCAGAGCGGTGCGACGGATGCTGTTGCGGATGGTTTTCATTACGTTTCCTTCCTCTGGGTTAGTTCTCGGTTTTCCGGGCTCGCTTGGCCCCTTGGTTTTCAAGCGTGAACGTGAATTGCTGTCAGTCCAGCGTCGGGTAGTCAATGTAACCCTTCTCCCCACCACCGTAGAAAGTACTGGAGTCGGCCTCGTTCCACGAAGCACCCCGCCGGATGCGCTCGACCAGGTCGGGATTGGCGATGAACGGCACGCCGAAAGCGACCGCATCGCCCCGACCCTCGCTCACGTCCGCTTCCGCCCGGGAGAGGTCGTACTGGTAGTTTCGGATGACCGGCCCGTCGAACAGAGGCACCAGATCGGCCAGGTCGAAAGCGGGTCCAGCCGCACCCGGTTCGTCCTCGCCCATGCCGGCAATATGCAGGTAGGCCAGCCCGCGCGGGTTCAGCCTGCGCACCAGATGGGAGAACGTCTCCCAGGGATTGCTGTCGGACATGCCGTTGAATGGCTGCAGGGGCGAGATCCGGATTCCCGTACGTGACGCGTCGGCCACGTCGGTGACCGCATCGAGCACCTCGTCGAGGAACCGCATGCGATTCTCGAGCGACCCGCCGTAGCGGTCGGTCCGCTTGTTGGTGCCGTCGCGCAGGAACTCGTCGATCAGGTACCCGTTGGCGGCATGCACCTCCACGCCGTCGAAGCCCGCCTCCAGTGCACGCTCGGTGGCCCGGGCGTAAGCCTTGACCAGTTCCGGGATCTCTTCGCTCTCCAGGGCCCGGGGCGTCTCGAAGGGCTTCTTCTCCCCCGACGGCACGTAGCCCTCGCCGTCGATGGCGATCGCCGACGGCGCTACGGGCAGCTTGCCTCCGGGCTGGAAGTCGGAATGCGACACCCGCCCGACGTGCCAGAGTTGGAGCACGATCCGACCCCCGGCATCGTGCACGGCTCGGGTGATCATCTCCCAGCCGGCCTGTTGCTCGTCGCTGTGAATGCCGGGAGTGGCCGGATACCCTTGCCCTTCGGGCACCACCTGGGTGGCCTCGCTGATGATCAGGCCCGCACCGGCGCGCTGCCGGTAGTAGGTCCGCATCATCTCGTTGGGGATATTGCCCGGCACCGTCGCCCGGCAACGGGTCAGGGGCGCCATGACCACGCGGTTGGGCAATGCCAGGTCACCAAGGGCGACCGGGGTAAGAAGCACGGAAGTCTGACTCATGGAACCTCGAAGACGGTTGGTGCCGGCACCGACCGGGTATCGGGTTCGGGCCGGCAGGAAGATTTGGTTAGCTGGCTACTTTGTAGCCGACGTCGGGACGAATTGCCAATCTCACCGTTCGCCAAGACGCCCGACGTCAGTGACGGGCCGGGGCGCTGTCGGCCTCCTGGACCAGGATCCAGGGCGGGGTAACCACCGCCCACAGGGTCGCTTCGCCCCCCGCCCAGCGTCGCGCGGTGTCGGTGTCCAGCGGGGCCACCTGCCCCGCCTCCTGCCAGGTCTTGAAGCGCTCGGCCCGGTCACGGACCATCGCCATCGCCACGTCGACCAGGTCGATGGCCCCATCGACCTTCACGATCTGCCCCTTGGCGAAGAAGCGTTCGAGCTCTTCCCAGTCGGCCTTGGCCGTCTGCCCCACCAGTTCGTGGTAGAGCGCATCGTCGTCCATGCTGGGGTCCGGCGGTGTCTGCGGATTGTCGCGGATTTCTGTCATGATCTGCCCTTCTTGAAATTTGTTCCGAGAGGAGAACCTGCCGATGGCGAAGCGCCGGAGACCTGCGCCCGACCGCTCGAGCTACCTCAATCATCGCAGCCGGAGCGAGGTGATCCGGGCGCCGGACGGCTCGCGGGTGCGCGAACTGATGCATCCGAGCCATCACGCCATCGAGCGGATGAGCGTTGCCGAGGCCGAGGTCGAACCCGGGCATTCGACACGGCTGCACCGCCATCCCATCGCCGAGGAGGTCTATCACATCCTTGACGGCGCCGGTGTAATGGATCTGGACGGGGAACGATTCGCGGTAGTCCCGGGTGATATCATCCGGATCGCACCCGGCCAGGCTCACCGGATCGAGACGAAGAGCGAGGCACCCCTGCGTTTCCTCTGCATCTGCCAGCCGGCCTATCGCGACGAGGATACCGAATTCGTCGACCCCGTCGCCCCGAACGAGAACGAAAGCGAAGCCTGAACGACATGGTCATCCAACGCAGCACCCTGGAATTCCTGCTCGTCACCCTGATCCTGGGCAGCATCATGGTCGCCACCCTGTACCTCGGGCACGGCGCCGGCGTGCTGCTCTTCCTGATCTGGGGCGTCAGCCTGGCGATCTATCTCAAGCGCAAGTCGAAGGCCACCGAGCCGCGGCAAGACGACAACAACCCGTCCTGACGCCGGCAGTCAGTCCGACGCGTCCTCGGCCAGTTCCCGGCGCACGCGCTCGAGGTCGGTCGACGTGTCCACCCCCGGCGGGGGTGTGACCTCGGCGATCTCGATGGCGATCGTCTCGCCCATCGACAGCGCGCGCAGCTGCTCGAGCTTTTCAAACTGCTCCATTTCCGGGCTCGGCGTTTCCACGAATCGCCGCAGGAACCCCGCCCGGTACGCGTACAACCCGAGGTGACGGAAACCGTAGATGCCGGCCTCGCCGGGTTCGGGCAGGCCGTCCCGGTGAAAGGGGATCGGTGCGCGCGAGAAGTACAGGGCCTCGTCCCGCTCGTTCGCCACCACCTTCACCGCGTCCGGCGACAGGAACTCCCGTTGCTCGACGATCGGCACCATCAGGGTGGCCATGGCGGCATCCGGCTTGGACCGAAGCAGCCTGGCCACCTGGGCCAGCAGTATTGGCGGCATCATCGGCTCGTCGCCCTGCAGGTTGACCACCACCGTCTCGTCCGGCAGCTCGAGGAAGTCGATCACCTCCGCCAGCCGGTCGGTGCCCGACTCGTGCCCTTCGCTGGTGAGCACGGCACGCGCGCCGATGGCGTTGACCGCCTCCTGGATCCGCTCGTCATCGGTGGCCACCACCACGTGCTCGCTGCCGGCCGCCACCGCGCGTTCATAGACCCACTGGATCATGGGGCGCCCGTTGATGTCGGCCATCGGCTTGCCCGGCAGGCGGCTGGAGGCATAGCGCGCCGGAATGATGACCCAGTCGTCCTCGGCCATCATGATCCGGACTCCCCCGCCGTGGCCGGGTGCTTCTTGCGCCAGGCCTCGTACTCGTCGTCGGACAGCCTGCGCGCCTCGTCCTCGAGCATGACCGGAATGTCGTCCCGGATCGGGTAGGCGAGATGGGCCGAAAGCGAGATCAGCTCGGCATTGGCCTTGTCGTAGATCAACGGCCCCTTGGTGACGGGACACACGAGGATGTCGAGAAGCTTCTTGTCCATCGGCAGGCTTACCTTGTTGTCGGTTGGTTCTTGCGCCGGGCCTCGAGGCCGGCGATGGCCCGGTCCAGCAGCGTCCGGGGCAGCGCGATGCCCCCACGCGCCACCAGTACCTGGCCGGGGCGGTCGGGCGGCATGGGCCATTTCACCGCATCCTTCTCGGTGATGACAATCGTACGCCCCTTGTGCAGTAGTCGCCCCACCATCTCGGCCTCCGGCGCAGCGTGATCATCGAGGGGTACGGCATCGACTTGTATCCCGCTGGCCACGAGCATGTCGAAGAACCGCGACGGGTTGCCGATACCGGCGATGGCCGTCACCCGCTCGCCCCTCAGGGCATCCGGCGGACATTCGCTGCCGTCGAAAAGATCACGAAACCCCTCGAGGGCGAAATCGATCCGGTACGTCTCGGGATTGCCCCCTTCGTCCGCGGGCAGCCCCGTGGTCCCGCTTGGGCCATTGATCAGCACCGCGTCCACCGATCCGAGCCGATCGGGATGTTCGCGCAGCGGACCGGCGGGCAGGCAGAAGCCGTTTCCCAGTCCCCGCTTGCCGTCGACGATCACCCACTCGACATCACGCGGCAGACGATGGTGCTGCAGGCCATCGTCGCTGACGATCACGTCGACTTCCGGGTAGCGTGCCAGCAGTTGCTCGGCGGCCTGTCGCCGGCGCGGATGGACGACCACCGGCGCACCGGTGCGCTGCCGGATCAGCCAGGGCTCGTCGCCGCAGGTCGTCGCCCCGTCGGCCTCGGCCAGATCCAGGGGTTCGATGCCGAGCTTCACGCCAAATCCGCGGCTGACCACACCGGGCTGCCAGCCGGCCTCCCGCAACGCCTCGACCAGCGCGATTACCACGGGGGTCTTGCCGGTACCACCCACGGTGACGTTTCCCACGACCACCACCGGGCACTTAAGCCGGCGCGGTCGGGCACGGCGGAGCCTCCGTTCGGCCTCCCGGCAGACCAGCGCACCGAGCGGCCAGAGCAGCCACGCAGTAAGACCTCGTCGCTGCCAGAAAGCCGGGTAACGCATCACCACGCTCCCATCAGGCATCGTCCTGCTCGGCGAACTGCAGCCGATACAACGCCGCGTAGGCCCCGTCGGCCGCCAGCAGTTCGGCGTGGCCACCCTGCTCGACCACCCGACCTCCTTCCATCACCACGATGCGGTCGGCGTGCTCGATGGTCGACAGGCGGTGGGCGATCACTAGCGTGGTCCGGCCCCGGGTCAGGTTTTCCAACGCCCGCTGGATGTACCCCTCCGAGCGGGTATCCAGCGCCGAGGTGGCCTCGTCGAGCAGCAGGATCGGCGCGTCCCGGTACAGGGCGCGGGCGATCGCGATGCGCTGTCGCTGGCCACCGGACAGCAACACGCCGTTCTCACCCACGCTGGTATCGAAACCCTCGGGCAGATGCTCGATGAATTCCTCGGCGAAGGCCGCCCGGGCGGCCTCGCGCACACGATCCATGTCGAATGCGGCGCCATCGGCATAACCGATGTTGGCGGCGATGCTGGCGTTAAACAGCACCGTCTCCTGCGAGACGTAGGCAAACTGCCGCCGGAGTTCGGCCAGCGGCAGTGCATCGTGCGGCGTGTCGTCCAGCAGGATGCGACCGCGCTGGATCTCGACGAATCGCGGCAGCGTGCCCATCAGGCTCGACTTGCCGGCACCCGACTGGCCGACGAAGGCGACCGTCTGGCCGGCCGGGATCTCGAGGTTCACCCCGCGCAACACCCAGTCCTCGTCCGCAAACTCCCCGGACGATGCTTCCCGGTAGCTCAACCACACGTCCTCGAACGCGATCCGGCCGCTGACGCGGTGCGCCGTCCCGGTGCCGGCGTCGTGCTCGCGGGGCTCGTCGAGCAGCGCGAAAAGGCTTTCGCCCGCCGCGATGCCCTTCTGGATCACGGCGTTGAGGTTGATCAGGCGCTTGGCCGGGGCCAGCGTCATCGCCAGGGCGGTGATGAACGACACGAAGGTGCCCACGCTGATCTGGTCCATACGATCGCCGCTGGTGGCGAACCACACCACGCCGGCCACCCCGATGGCCAGCACGAACTGCGTAATCGGCGAGGAGGCCGCCTGCACGGCCTGCATCTTCATGAAGGCACGGAAGTTGTACTGGTTCTGCCGCGCGAACCGCTCGCTTTCGTAGTCCTCGCCACCGTAGAGCTTGACCACGCGGTGCCCGGTGATGGTTTCTTCGGCGACGTGGGACACCTTCCCCATGGACTCCTGGATACGCCGCGCATAGCGCCGGAAGGCCCGCGAGATGCCCGCCACCATGCCGACCAGCAACGGCAGCAGCACCAGGATGAAAAGCGTGAGCTGCCACGACAGGTACAGCATCCAGATCAGCAGGCCGATCACCGTGACGCTGTCCCGGATCAGGATCGTCAGGGCCTTGGAGGCGGCCTCGGAAACCTGCTCGCTCTGGTAGTTGAGCCGGGTGAGGACCTCGGTGGACGGCACGCGATCGAAGTACCGCGGCGGCAGGTGCAGCACCTGATCAAAGGTGTCGCTGCGCAGGTCACGGATCACCGAGCGCCCCACCCAGGCCATGCCGTAGTTCGAGGCGAACTCGCCGATCACGCGGAAGACGAACACGCCCAGCAGGGCCAGCGGCATCAGCATGATCAGGGTCGGATCGCGTTCGACGAAACTGCCGTCGAGCAGCGGCTTCATCAGGGCGGCGAACCCTACTTCGGAGAGCCCGGCGACCACCATGCCGATGATCGCGATCACCAGCACGCGCGTGTAGCGCCAGGTGTAGGCCAGCAGCCGGCGGTAGGTGACCCAGCCGGCCGACGCGTGTGCGCGCGCCTTGAGCGACTCGTCGCTCATTTGGGAGGGATGGTCCCCAGGCCGATCTTCTCGATGCCCGCCCGTCGGGCCATGTCGAGCACCGTCACCACGCGCTGATTGACCACCTCGGCATCCGCCCAGAGGAGCACCGGCCGACCGTCGTCGGCGATCTCCCGCAACCGTTCGGGCAGGAGGTCAGGTTCGACCATATGGCCGTCGACGGCGATGTTGCCCTGGGTGTCGAGTTCGATGACGTGGTTCTCGATGTCCGCCCGCTCCTCGCTACCGGCTTCGGCCTTGGGCAGTGCGACGTTCAGGGCCCGGTCGTGCACGAACGTGGTCGTCAGCATGAAGAAGATCAGCAGCATGAAGACGACATCGATCAACGGAATCAGGTTGAGCTCCAGCGGCTCGCGTGTCCGATGCCGGAAGTTCATGCCGAGCGCCTCCGGGCGTTGTCGACCGGGTGGAGCATGTCGACCAGGCGGATCGCGTCACTTTCCATGTCGATGATCAGCTCGTCGATCAGGCCGCGGAAGTAGCGATGGAAGATGAACGCCGGCACGGCCACCATGATGCCAGCCGCCGTGGTGACCAGCGCCTTGGCGATGCCGCCGGCCAGCAGTTCGGGCGGCACCATGCCACCGCTGCTGTTCGACGTGATCGCCTGGAAGACGTCGATGATGCCGATGACCGTTCCCAGCAGGCCCAGCAGCGGAGTGATCAGGGCGATCGTGCCGAGGGTGTTGAGGTAGCGCTCCATCTGGTGGGCCACGTGGCGGCCGGCATCCTCGATCCGGGTGCGCATCTCCTGCGCCGAATGGCTGCCGGCCAGCCCCGCGGCCAGGATCTGACCAAGCGGGGACAGTCGCGCCAACTGGGATAGCCGAGCCTGGGTCAGTCCGCCGTGTCCAAGCCAGGACTGCACGGTCCCGACCGGATCGCCTCCCATCACCCGGCTACGCCGCAGGGTGTACAGACGCTCGAAGATGATCGCCATGGCGATCACCGATGCAATGATAATCGGCAGCATCATGCCGCCGCCAGCCAATACCAAGTCAAGCATGTTCCTGATTGAACCTCTTCCCTGAAAAATGTCGGTTGAAGAAAAAACGGTCGGCAGCACCCGCTGCCGCCGGGTAGCCGTCCGGTCAGAAAGGCGAGACCGCCTTGCCTTCCGGCCAGCGCACGCGGTAGGCGAAATCGATCTGCCAGGGCTGGTCGGGCGCCAGTTCACGACGGTAGGCCCAGACTCCGGCCTGCCCGTCGTAGTCCCGTTCCGCCGGGCTGGTCATGTCCCCGAGCGGCTCGACCACGATATCGGCATCCAGCGCCGTGGGCAGGCGCATGAGCACGGTCACCGGGACCGCCTGCTCGTGACGACTGTTGACCACCACCTGGCGGCGTCGTTCCACCTGGTTGAACTTGCCGATCAGTCCATGGCCCGCCCGCTCGTCGGGAGGATGCTTGTATTCCACAGCCAGCCGGGGGTCCACACCGAAGCTCAGTTCGACTTCCTCGTCCGGTCCCAGTCCGCCACGCGACATGCTCGCCTGCTGCTGGCCATCCCTATGGATTTCCCAGCGACCGGCCGGCAGCGGATGGGCGACATTGGGTTCGAACCGCCCAACCAGCACCGCATCCCGCGAAGTCTGGGGCGCGATGCGCAGTTCGATATCGGCATCGAGGGTCTGCTCGAACACCTCGAGGCTTACCCCGCCCGGCCCGCTGGGGATCCGCGACGGCTTGTTGATGGCGATCCGGGAGGCAAAACCGGTCTCGTCCGTGGCACTGGCGCCCTCGATCGCCCTGTCGGACATCAGGGACGGGGCCATCATCGTGAGCGGTTCGACGGGAGGACGCCCGTCCGGGTCGACGAACCCGATGGTCAGGGGTGACAGCGCGGGCACTGGGTAGAAACGCCTATGGTCGCTGGTCACCAGCGTCATCGAGGCCGCCGGCCAGTCCTCGCCGGTCTGCTGGTGGACGTGCGCGGCCATGCGCCAGTCGACCCGGCGTTCGATCGTGTCCAGCCGCGCCTGGTAGACCGGCTCCCAGCCGGCCCGCTGGACGCGATAGTCCAGTCGAATGGCCGGGGCGTCTGCGGATTCATCTTCGGTTGGCGCGCCGTTCAGCGGGATACCCACCTTCCAGCCCGGCTCGGCCGCTCGCAACTCCTCCAACCGATCGCGGAGATCACCCAGGCGTTCGTCACTCTCGGCTCTCCGGTCGAGAAGCACGCGCCGTTCCTCGGTCAGGCGACTCATCAAGTCGGCAACGGGTCCGTCGCCGGCCCAGATGGCGTCCAGGTTGCCCGCCTCGGGAGAAAGGCTCGCAAGCTGCTCGCGGGCGATTTCCCGGCGAAGACCATTGTCCTCGAGCAGGGCCCGGATCTCGCGCGCCTCGGCCTCGGCCTCGGCGAGTTGGGCCTGCAACCGGCGAAAGCGCGCCGTTTCGGTCACCTCTTCCCTCTCGGTACGCAAACCCATCGTCTCGTCGACCCGGCTGCCACTCACGCGCAGCGATCCGGTGTCCATGTCGGCGGGCAGCCCCAGTACCCACAGGCGACCTTGTTGCCCCGAAGCATCGGTCAACTGAAGGCCGTGGGAGTCGACCGCCCCGTCGGGGATCGACGCGATGGTTGCATCATCGAGGCGCCGGGTGATCCAGGCGCCCGACGGGGCGACCATGACCCCGTCGATGCCCATGGCGTGCTCGCCGGCTTCTTGTACCGCAACCGGGGCACCTTGCTCGTCGACCGCCGCCAGCCCGGGCGACAGGATGCTCAGACCGAGCAGCCCCAGCCCGACAGCGAGCGAGCGCCCCGGACGGCGATGCGGGATATCAGCCATGTTCCGGCAACTCATCGAGCACGCCTCCGCCGGCGCGTCGAACGCGAACCGCCTCGGCCAGCCGGTGGATCACCGCGCGGCTGTCGTCCCAGCCGATGCAGGCGTCGGTAATGCTCTGGCCGTAGGTGAGCGGCTTGCCGGGAACGACATCCTGGCGGCCGGCCACCAGGTGGCTCTCGACCATGGCCCCGACGATGCCCGAGTTGCCGCCGGCGATCTGCCCGGCCACGTCCTCGGCCACCTGGATCTGGCGAGCGTGCTGCTTCTGGCTGTTGGCATGCGAGAAGTCGATCATGAGCCGCTCGGGCAACTCCGTCTGGCGCAGTTGCTCGAGGGCTTCGCTCACGCTGGCCGCGTCGTAGTTCGTGCTGCGCCCGCCGCGGAGGATGATGTGACAGTCGGGGTTGCCGCTCGTGGCGAAGATCGCCGAGCGCCCGGCCTTGGTCACCGACAGGAAATGGTGCGGACGGGCCGAAGCACGGATCGCGTCGATCGCCACCCGCAACCCGCCATCCGTGCCGTTCTTGAAACCCACCGGGCAGGACAGCCCCGAGGCGAGCTCGCGGTGGACCTGCGACTCGGTGGTCCGCGCCCCGATCGCCCCCCAGGCGATCGAGTCGGAGATGTACTGCGGACTGATCAGGTCGAGGTATTCGGTGGCGGTGGGCACGCCCATGTCCGCCAGGTCGACCAGCAGCTCCCGGGCTACGCCCAGGCCCTTGTTGATGTTGAAGCTGCCGTCAAGGTCCGGGTCGTTGATCAGCCCCTTCCAGCCGACCGTGGTACGCGGCTTCTCGAAATACACCCGCATCACCAGAAGGATGTCCTCCTTGACCTCCTCGGCCAACTCGCGCAGGTGCCGGGCGTAGTCGCGCGCGGCCTCCACGTCGTGAATCGAGCACGGCCCCATCACGACCATCAGGCGATCGTCACGGCGAGTCAGGATGTCCTGAATGCCGCGACGCGCCAGGGCGACCGTTTCCGCCCCCTGCTCGGAGAGCACGTACTCGGCCCGGAAGACCTCCGGCGGGGTCAACTGGTGGATCTCCTCGATACGCAGGTCGTCGGTCTGTACGGTCATCTCTTCTGGTCGTCCGGTTACTGGTCGCGATGCCCCTCGAAAGGAGGCGGGGAAACGGTTCCCATGGTAAAGGCCAAGCGCGTTTTGCGCCATGGGGAGTCGACAAAAGCGGACACGCCCGGTGGAGGCTCGGGTGTGTTCAGCGCAACCGCCTGAGATCGCGCACCGGAAAGGTCCGGCTCAGCCGATCCCGCTTCTGCCGATCGAAGGTCGCCACGGCCACGGTGTCCGGCGATTCGCCGCAATCGGCGAGCACCTCGCCCCAAGGGTCGACGAGCATGCTGTGCCCCCAGGTCTGACGCCCGTCGGCATGACGCCCGACCTGGGCCGCCGCCGCCATCCAGCAGCCGTTCTCGATCGCCCGGGCGCGAAGTAGCACCTCCCAGTGCGCCCGGCCGGTGGCCTGGGTGAACGCCGACGGCAGGCAGAACCATTCCGCCCCCAGATCGACCAGGCGGCGAAACAACTCGGGAAAGCGCAGGTCGAAGCAGGTCGCCAGCCCCAGCCGGCCGGCGGGAGTATCCACAACGACTGGCTCGGTGCCAGCGCGGAATACGGCCGACTCCCGGTAGCTCTCCTGGCCGTCGGGCAGGGTCACGTCGAACAGGTGAATCTTGTCGTAATGGGCGACGATATCCCCGTTCGCAGCGATCACCAGTGTGCGCGGGACCACCCGATCGGGATCGTCCTCACCGTCGGGGGCGAAGGGCAGCGTGCCGGCTACCAGCCACATGCCCGTGCGCCGGGCCATGTCGCGAAGGTCCTCGACCGCTCGCGAGGTATCCACCCGGCCCATCGCCACCAGGTCGCGCGGATCGGCGGGCATTGCCAGCAGGTTCTCGGGCAGCACCGCCACGTCGGCCCCGCCCACGGCGGCCTGGCCGAGCAGCCCCTCGACCACGGGCCGGTTGCCTTTCCAGTCGGCCCGGCCGTTCATCTGCACCACGGCCACCCGCGGCTGTCGCTCGGCAGTTCCACTCATTGTCACCCCCTCCTGGCGTTCACTCCGCCTTGACGCTCGTCACGATCGGCTCGTCCAGGCTGCCACCGATGTGATAGGTCACATCCGGTTCAGGGGCCTGGTCGAGCTGCTTGAAGGTCTGCTGCAACGCCAGTATCGCGCCACCGACCAGCGGCCCGCCGGCCACCGTGCCGATCAACGGCAGCAACATGCCGTAATCGGCATAGATACGGGCAGTGAGGTCAAGCCGGCTCTCGATGAGCTCCATCCGGCCATCGATCAGGGCGGTAAGTGACGGGTTGACCAGTTCGAGGGCGTCGACGTTCAGCCGCCCCTGATCAAGGCGCAATCGCCCGGTCAGCGTCTCGAAGAACAGACCCTCGCGGGTGACGTCGCGGAAATCGAAGCGCAAGCGGTCGGCCAGCGCACCGAGACTCATCAGGCCCACCAGGCGACCGGCCCCGGGGGCGATCTGGCTGATCTCGCCCTCGGTCACCAGGAACTGGCTGTGCCCGATCGCCCGCGCGAGACTGAAGCTGGCCGGCGACCCTGGCCAGCTCAGCGACAGGTTACCCTCCTCGATCTGCCCGCCCGAGAGAGGCGAATTTCCGGTGATCGACGCGATCGCCGCACCGAGATCCCGGCTCTTTGCTGTCAGCATCAGGCGGGTCTGCTGTCCCTGCGGCGCCTCGCTTACGCCGTTGACGATCCGACCGCTCCCGGAAACCGACAGGTCCGGGTTCGGCAGCCAATCGACCCGGTCGAGCAGGTACTCGCCGCCCTGAACATGGGCGCCGAGGCGAAACTGCCCCATGGCCCGGTCGCCGAGAGTTAGGGCGCCCACCTCCAGCTCCACGCGCGGCAAAGCCGACAGGTCCCAGGCAGACAAGGGAGACGGATCCCGGTGGTCCGAGCCCTCGTCCGAATCGAGATGGTGGAGCCGGAGGCGTTCGAGCGCACCGGTCAATCGACCGGCGGACGCCTCCGTTCGCCCCGCCAATGTCACCTGGCCCCGGTTTTCCTCTCCCGCCACGGCCAGCCTCCAGCCTTCGCCCCGGGCAGACCAGTCCATCGCCACGTCCCTTAACTGCCAGTCACCGAGACCCAGCCGCCCGATGCGTGCGTCGACCTGCAAACCGCCGTCACCCGTCCCGCCGGACGGCATCGTGTCGATGTCCATCCAGGGATCGAGACGAAGGAGATCGAGATCCAGGTGCACCTGGTGGGGGGCGCCGCCCGTCAGGGAGACCTCACCGTCGCGATTGGAGATCAGGCTGCGGGCGAGCTGACCGTCGTCGAAACCGAGGTCGAAACGCCAACGCTCGTCGCCATCGATACGGCCGGAGAGGGTGCGAAGACGCCCCCCGTCAAGGGCCAGATCCACGACCAGCGGCCAAGCGGCTTCCTTGTCCTTGGCCAGCGGAGCCGGCAGGCGGCCTCCCAATCCGATCAGGTTGCTTTCCGCCCGGATCTCGACGGGTTCTCGGGCATGCGGCACGTCCACCCGGACCGACACGCCCGAGCCACCCTCGAGATGCTGCGGCAGGAATTCGGCGATCGCCGGACCCTCCTCACCGCCCAGCAATTCGCGCAGGCCGTCCGGCGTCAGGCGTGTCTCTGCGGTGACCCGCGTGGCCGGCATCTCCGAGTCGCGCGGCGCGACCCGGGCGTTGAACGGTCGACCGAGGAACAGGCCGCGGATATCGTCGGAGGAAAGCCGGGGACCGTCGAAGGCGAGGCGACCAGCCAGATCGTCGAGAGTGAAGCGCCCATTGCCCAGCCCGACACGGTTGCCGTCGAACACGAACCCGCCGGTGATCGACGGTGGCGGGGCGTCACGGTAGAGCCCGAGACCGATATCGAGATCGAAACGCCCCTCGCCCGTCGCCGAAATACCGGCAAGGGCATCTTCCCTCATGATGGGTGTGCGTCCGAGGCTCCACAGCAGGTCATCCAGCGGCAGACGCCGATCCAAGGCCACCTCCAGCCGCGGCGCTTCGAGTTCGAAAATGCTCACCCGGGAACCGCCGACATCGGCACGCGCCACCTGCCCTTCGTCGATCGATGCGTGGAACTGACGGTTGATGAAGGCGATATTCCCACTGGCTTCGGATAGCGCCGGCCATGCCTCCCTGAACGGCAGGGTGAGCCCGTCGAAGTCGAAGACGACCGAGAAGTGCCCCCCGCCCTCGTGGAACGGGGCTCGGGCCGGGTCGCCATGGAAAATGAACCGGCCCTCGCTGACCTGCCCCGTAGCCCCCTCGCCCTCCAGGGCGCGGTCCAGCCAGTCCAGAGCACCTGGCCCGATCAGATGCCGGGGAAGATAGGCCGGCGCCCGGCGGGTATCGGCCAGGGAGAAACCGGTGTCGATGCCGAGATAGCCGTCCCGCTCACCGGTGGCCTCGCGGAAGAAGAACCGCCCGCCAAGATCCAGCCCGCGGGAGGACAACTCCAGATCGGGGCTGTACAGGCCGACCCCGTGTTCATCGAACGAGTAGAGATGACCGCTGACATAATCCAGCCAAATCGGCTCACGGAACAACCCGGGAATGGCCAGGATGACGTCTCGCTGCTCGATCTCCGCCAGCCAGCCGGCCGGCTGGCGGTACAGGGTCAGATCCACCCCGGCCTCGCCCGACGCCGTGCCCACGACCGGTCGAAGCGGCACACCGGTGGTGTTGCCGAAGTTCTCCAGTTCGAGGAAGCCCTCGACCAGCCGGCCACCGTCGAATGCCAGTCGAACGTCCCGGGCTTGCCCGCGCGGCACGTTCTGGTCCAGGAGGTCCAGGAAGTCCGTGGGCAGGGGCGCGGCCGCCAGCCAGACGGCCAGATGCTCCAAATCCGCATGGTTGGTGGCAAAACTTAACCGCTCGCCCTGGGACAACATGCGGACGAAGTCCGTGGGCAGGCGGCCACCCTCCGTGGGACGGACATCGATATCCTCGGCATTCAGGCGCCAGCCCTGCTCCTCGCGGCGCCAGGCCAATCGGGTCGAGACCCGGGACACCTTGGCCTGGCGGTCCGACTGGTCAAGAAGGTTCTCGCGGGTGACCGCCAGTTCCGCGATGTCCGCGCGGATGGTGACATCCTGGAGGCGGCTTTCCCCCCACTCCAGCCAGAGCTGCCCGTCGAGGCGACCGGAATCGACCCGGGGCATGCCGACCTCGCAGTAGCCCGGGTCGACCTGCGCGGGACAACCGCCCAGCGTGCGACGGATGGTCGGCCCACCGTAGCGATCGAGCCGTTTCTGGACCTCCTTCAACCGCCAGTCGGCCACCTCGAGGAACAGTCGGACATCCATGTCCCGGCCGAACCGCCCCTCGCCGGAGAATCGCAGGGACTCGTCGCTGACACCGGGCAGCTCGGCCACACCCGAGGCCCGCCAGCCGTCACGTTCCATCTCGGCGGCGACGCTGAATACCAGGGTATCCCGGCGGCCGTCGGGAGCCTGGAATTCGACCTCGGCATCGCGAAGGCTAAGGTGCCCGAGTCGGGACACCTGCTGCTCGACCTCCGCCCAGGTGACCGGCTGGTCCTCGGCCTGGCGCCCGGGCTCCAGGGCCAGGTCGGCGATCGACCAACCTCCCTCCTCGTTCTGGATCAGGGTGAATCTCGCCCCGTCGAGGGTGATCTTGTCCGCCACCAGGCGGCGCTCGACGAGACTGCGCCGCCAGGACAGCCCGAGGCTCAGCGCCTCGAGTCTCGGCCCCGAGCCGACGGTCACGTCACGAAACACCACCTGGGGCTGGTAGCCCTGCCAGCGCAGGTCGACGGTACCGAACCGGACCGGCGCATCGAGCTGCGCGCTGACCATGGCCTCGAGATCCGGCTGGTACCGCTCGGCCCAAGGCAGGAGCGCCCGTGACATCCCGCTTAGCACCGCGACGAAAACCAGCAGGAATGCCACCGCCATCAACAGGCGGCGCATCCACTTTCGGACACGGCGTTCTTGGCTCTGGCTGCTCATCCTTATCCGTACCTGGCGCTTTGGCCCTGAGGTTCCTTCCCCCCGGTGCCCATGTATCCCTACATCAGGACGATGTCGTATTGCTCGGGCATGTAGTGCAGGTCTATCTGGAGTTTAAGCGGAACGCCGATGAATTCCTGCAACTCGGCCAAAGAGGTCGAGTCTTCCTCGCGCAAGCGGTCGATCACCGAGGCGCTGGCGATTACCAGCATGCTCTTGGGCTGGTACTGGCGGGCATCCCGGGTGACCTCGCGGAAAATCTCGTAGCAGACGGTTTCCGCGGTCTTCACCGAGCCGCGCCCGTCGCAGACCGGACAGGTCTCGCAAAGCACGTGTTCCAGCGATTCCCGGGTCCGCTTTCGGGTCATTTCCACCAGACCGAGCGTGGAGACATCGCAAACCTTGGTGCGGGCATGATCGCGCTCCAGTGCGCGATTGAGCGCCTGGTGCACCTGCACCCGGTGCTCGGGCTCGGCCATGTCGATGAAATCGATGATGATGATCCCGCCAAGATTGCGCAGGCGCAGTTGACGGGCGATGGCCGCGGCCGCCTCGAGGTTGGTCTTGAAGATCGTCTCCTCGAGCGTCTTGTGGCCGACGAACGCGCCAGTATTGACGTCGATCGTGGTCATCGCCTCGGTCTGGTCGATGACGATGTAGCCGCCCGACTTGAGCGCCACCCGCTTCTCCAGCGCGCGCTGGATCTCTTCCTCGATGTTGTGCAGCTCGAAGATGGGCCGCTCGCCGGGGTAGTGCTCGACGATCGGCAGGATGTCCGGGACCATCTCCTCGGCGAAGGAGACCGCGCGGTGGTAGGTCTCGCGCGAGTCGATGCGGATCTTCTCGACGAACTGGCCGAGGGTATCGCGCAACGTGCGCAGTGCCAGCGGCAGGTCCTCGTAGACGAGGCCCGGATCGGTCATCGCCTGCCGGCGCTCGGCGAGGTTCGCCCACAGGCGGCGCAGGAAGCGATAGTCATGCTGGAGCTGCCCGGCGTCGACACCCTCGGCGGCCGTGCGCAGGATCAGTCCGCCGACGCCGTCCAGGCTCCCTTCCTCCTCGACGATCAGCTCCGTCAGGGAGGTCTTGAGCCGGTCGCGCTCGGTCTTGTCCTCGATGCGGCTGGAGACGCCGATGTTGCGCCCGTTGGGAACGTAGACGAGGTAGCGCGAGGGAATGGTGATCTCGGTGGTCAGCCGGGCGCCCTTGGTGCCGATCGGGTCCTTGATCACCTGGACGAGAAGGTTCTGGCCCGGCCGGAGCAGCGTGTCGATCGAGGGCGGCGCCGATTCCACTTCGATATCCGGGGTGTCGGTCTTCAGCTCGACGTCCGAGACGTGCAGGAAGGCCGCCCGCTCCTCGCCGATGTCGATGAACGCCGCCTCCATGCCCGGCAGCACACGGGTCACGCGGCCGCGGTAGATGTTGCCCACCATCCCGCGCGAGCGCGAGCGCTCGATGTTGATCTCCTGCAGGACCCCGTTCTCGACCATCGCGATCCGCGTTTCCTGCGGGGTGATGTTGATCAGGACTTCTTCACTCATTGCTGAATTCTCGTTGGTATTCCTTTTCGCCCCGATCCATCCATGCCGGCCGGACACCGGAGCGGGCCAGCAGTGCTCGACTCGCGGCGAGCGGCAGGCCGACGACCGCGCTGCAGTCGCCCTCGACCCGCTCGACGAAACAGGCCGCCAGCCCCTGGATGCCGTAGCCGCCGGCCTTGTCCAGCGGTTCCCCGGTCTCGACATAGGCACGCACTGTCGCCTCGTCGAGCTCCGCCAGATGCACCGTCGAACTCGCCAGGATCTCCTCGACGTCCTCGCCGTCGCCGACCGCCACCGCGGTGATCACCCGGTGACCCCGCCCGGCCAGCGAAGAGAGCATCCGCACGGCGTCGGCGGCGTCGACCGGCTTGCCCATGGGCTCGCCTTCGGGCGAAATAACCAGCGTGTCAGCCGCCAGCAGCACCGCGCCTTCCGGTAGCGCCGGGTCGTCGAGCGCGGCGAACAGCTTCTCGCCAGCCAGCCGCATCGCGGCACGTTCCGCCGGCTCTCCCGGTCGCAGCGTCTCGTCGACCTCGCGCGGCGGGACGGCCCGGCCGGCGATGACGAAGCCTGCCTGCTCGAGCAACGCCCGGCGACGCGGCGAACCCGAAGCGAGCCAGAGCGTTGGTCGGCGGGAGATGTCGGCCGGGATCATGCGTTCATTCTAACGATTCGGCCCCTGCCTTGTCGGTCATTCGGCGAGGAAAGACCTGTCACGGGGTCAGTCCCGGTGATAGGGATGATTCTGGTGCAGCGACCAGGCGCGGTAGAGCTGCTCGGCAACCAGCACGCGCACCAGCGGGTGCGGCAGGGTGAGGGCCGACAGCCGCCAGGTCTCGTCGGCGCGCTGCCTGAGCGACTTGGCCACGCCGTCGGGCCCGCCGATCACCAGGGCGACATCCCGCCCATCGACCAGCCAGTCACCCAGCGAGGCCGCCCACTGGCGAGTGTCGCGATCCCGTCCGCGTTCGTCGAACAGGATCACGCGAGCCCCGGACGGGATGGCTCGCTCGATGCGCTCGGCCTCCATCGTCTTGACCCGGTCGATGTCGGCGTTCTTGCCCCGGGGAGCGGCGGGAATTTCCGTCAGGCGCACCGGGCAGCCGGCCGGCAGGCGCTTGAGATAGGTCTGCGTGCCCTCCTCGGCCCAGCCGGGCAGCTTGTGGCCGACGCTGATCAGCTCGATCCGCACGAATCAGGACGAGGCGTCACCGGCGGCCGGGGCCGACCAGAGTTTCTCGAGCTGATAAAGCGCGCGGGTCTCGGGCATCATCAGGTGGACGATCACGTCGATGAAGTCGACCAGCACCCACTCGGTCTGCGGCGTGTCATCGCCCTCGACGTTCATCGG
>NZ_JAWLBP010000032.1:0-23736 GCF_041687595.1 Guyparkeria sp.
ACCCATCGGGTCAGCAAGGGCAAAAGGAAGGAGCGGCAGGCCAAGCTGTTGACCTGACGTTATTTTTTAGCGAACATATCGAGTAATTATCCGGCATGTTTTTGCCCGATCCAGCCTCGTCCCGCCATTCGCCCTGCCGCCGATGGTTCGGGGACGACCCATCGACCGAACAGAATGCGCTCGCGGGATACCTTCCGGCGAGTGCCGGCGTTGTCTTGCATCATGACGTTATTCAAACAGTTGCTGAAAAACACCCGGGGTCGGGATTTCATCGTGGGAGACCTGCATGGCAGTCGCCCATTGTTGGAAAAGATCCTGGAAAAGCACGATTTCTCCCCCGAGCACGATCGAGTGATCGCCGTGGGCGATCTGCTCGACTACGGCGAGGATTCGCTGGGGACGCTGCGCCTTTTGGGGGAACCCTGGTTCTTCTCGGTGGCGGGCAACCACGAGCGCGTGCTGGCCAACCATCGACTACCGCTGGTTGAGCGTTCCCTGACCGAAGGACAGCGGTCCGACCTGGAGGCAATGGGCTGCGGCTGGCTGCTGGAGCCCTACGACAAGCTCAAGGATGACAAGTGGGATGATCTGATCACCGAGGTGATGAACCTGATCAGCCAGATGCCCCTGATGATCCAGGTGGGTAACGGGCCGGCGGCCGTGGGGGTGGTCCATGCCGAACTTCCGCTGTGGGACTGGGACCAGAACATCGCCCGGCTCGAGCGCGTCAAGAAGCTGACCTACTGGGGTGGTGAAGCCGGCGATCCCCAGCTCGATACACTCCTGTGGGGCCGCTCGCAGGTCACCGACGTGATCGACGGTCGCAAGATGGAACGCCATATCCGCGGCATCGACTGGGTGATCGCCGGGCACACCATCGTCGACCAGCCGGTGCGCGCCGGCAACCGCCTCTGGATCGACAGCGGCGCCTGGGATGAACGGCCCGGTCGCGGCCTGACGCTGGTGGAGGTGGGCGACACCCTCACTGTCAGCTCGCACTACCATGATCCCAGCGTACGCACGCAGCGCTTTGTGCGGCGCGGGCATCATTTCCATTCGGTGATCGGCGCGACCGGTTGAACGCCATGCTGGATCTAGACGGACTCGATCGTCACGAGTTGCGAGCGCTGCTCGAGCGGGCGCGAGCGGAACTGGAGCGACGGGAATCGGCGCCAGTCGACGAGGAAACGCTCCTGAAGTCCCTCGAACTGGATCTCAAGCGGCTCCGCCGCAAGCGCGACGAGCGCTTCGACCCCTTCGCCTGACGGCGAAACGAACAAAGCCCCTCTTACGAGGGGCTTTGTCATGTCGGGACCGCCGTCCGTTCAGTGCCGGAAGTGGCGCATGCCGGTGAACACCATCGCGATGCCATGCTCGTCGGCCGCGTCGATCACCTCCTGGTCGCGCATCGAGCCACCCGGCTGGATCACCGCCCGAATGCCTGCCGTGGCAGCGGCGTCGATGCCGTCGCGGAACGGGAAGAAGGCGTCGGATGCCATCACCGAACCCTCCACCGGCAACCCGGCGTCGGCCGCCTTGATGCCGGCGATGCGCGCGGAATACACCCGGCTCATCTGCCCGGCGCCCACGCCGATGGTCTGCTGGCCGCTGGCGTAGACGATGGCGTTGGACTTGACGAACTTGGCGACCTGCCAGGCGAACAGCAGATCCTGGATCTCCGCCTCGTCCGGCGCACGCTTGGTGACGATCTTCAGGTCATCTGCGCCGACAACGCCGTGGTCGAAGTCCTGCACCAGCAGCCCGCCGCCGATGCGCTTGAAGTCCATGCCCGGGGCCGGCTTGACCGACCAGTCGTCGATCGCCAGCGCCCGCACGTTCGGCTTGGCGGCCAGCTCGGAGGCCGCCTCGGCCCCGATCTCGGGGGCGATGATCACCTCGACGAACTGCCGCTCGACGATGCTGCGCGCCGTGTGGGCGTCCAGCGGCCGATTGAAGGCGATGATGCCGCCGAAGGCCGAGGTCGGGTCGGTGGCGAAGGCACGATCGTAGGCGGTGGTGATGTCGTCGCCGGTGGCCACGCCGCAGGGATTGGCGTGCTTGACGATCACGCAGGCCGGGCGGTCGAACTGCTTGACGCATTCGAGTGCGGCATCGGCATCGGCGAGGTTGTTGAACGACAGGGGCTTGCCCTGAACGATGCGCGCGCGGGCCAGCGTGCCCGGCGCGGCGTCCGGCTCGACGTAGAAGGCCGCGTTCTGGTGCGGGTTCTCGCCGTAGCGCAGATCCATGGACTTGTTCAGCGGCAGGTGCCAGGTCGGCGCGAACGCGCTTTCCTCGAACTGGCGGCCCAGGTAGTCGGCGATCATGCCGTCGTACTGGGCGGTGTGGCTGAAGGCCGCCCCCGCCAGGCGCTGGCGGGTGGCCATGGAAATACCCTCGCCGTTGATCTCCCCGAGCACGACCTCGTAGTCGGCCGGGTTGACCACGATCGCCACGTCGTTGTGGTTCTTGGCCGCCGCGCGCACCATCGCCGGGCCGCCGATGTCGATGTTCTCGATCGCCGTGGGCAGGTCGCAGTCCGGGTCGGCCACGGTGCGGGCGAACGGGTAGAGATTGACCACGACCAGATCGATCGGGGTGATGCCATGCGTGGCCATCACCTCGTCATCGGTGCCGCGACGGCCGAGGATGCCGCCGTGGATCAGCGGGTTGAGCGTCTTGACCCGCCCGGCCATGATCTCCGGGAAACCGGTGACGTCACTGACCTCGCGCACGGGCACGTCGTTCTCGCGCAGCAGACGGGCGGTGCCGCCAGTGGATAGCAGTTCCACTCCGGCGGCGTGAAGACCCTGGGCCAGGCCCAGGATCCCGGTCTTGTCGGAGACGCTCAGCAGCGCCCGGCGGGGCTTGACGGCATGATGGCTCATGAGATGTCCGGTTTCCTGCGATTGGGTTCGATTGGGGCGGGTCGGATCGTTGTAACGGTCCGGACCGGAAACCGGATATTGTACCTGCTGGCAGGCGGCTTGTTGAGCCGCTGCCGGAGCGGCTCAGTGGGCGGCTCGCTGACGCACGATGTTCTCGTAGAGTGCCGAGTAGTCGTGGTTGCCGTGCCCGGCGCAGATACCCTCCTCGAGCACGTGCTGCAGGCCGATCAACAGGTGGGTATCGATGTCCCGGCCGGCTGCACTGTGGGTGAACAGGCGGATGTCCTTGAGCAGGTGCTTGAGGGGGAAGTTGGCCTTGTCGAAGGAGTGGTCCAGCATGTTGGTGAGCTTCTTGTCGAAGGTCGGCGCGTAGAGGGCCGATTCGCGCAGGGTGCCCATGAACTTGTCGACGTCCACCCCCTCGCGCTGCACCAGGCCCAGGCTCATCGAGAAGGCTGCGGTCAACGTGCCGATCAGCTGGTTGAACGCCAGTTTGGCCGCCGCGCCGCTGCGTATCTCGCCGAAGTGTGTCGGCGTACCTAGCGCCCGCAGCAGGTTGTCGTGGCGGGCGACCAGGTCCGCGGGGCCGCCCAGCAGGAGTTGCAGCGTGCCGCTGGTCGCCTGCGGGATGGAGCCGAGCACGGGGGCCTCGAGGTATGCCCCGCCGAGAGCCGAGATGCGTCGGGCGAGCGCGGCGGACTCGTCGGGGGCGATGGTGGAGCTGTTGATCACCGTGTGGTCGCGGATACCTTCTTCGCCCAGCGATTCGATCACCTCGCGGCAGGCCGCATCGTCGCTGACCATCAGCCACAGCGTGTCGGCGCGACGTGCAAGCTCGGGAAGGTCGGCAAGCGTCTCGATGCCTTCGATCTTGCGCGGTGTCCGGTTGTAGCCCAGGACCGACCAGCCCGCTTCGGCCAGTCGACGCGCCATTGCCGCTCCCATCAGCCCCAGGCCGATGACTCCGATCGTCGTGTTCATGCTGTTACGCCCTCGCTGGAATATCTATATGCGTGACCGCCGCCCGAAACCCGGGGCCTGGGCCAATCGATTGCGGCGGGTATAGGGTTGTGGTTCTCTATTCCGTATCGTTCCGGGCAGACCGCGTCTGCCGTCCCCGCTCCGGCTCTCTCGGGCTCGTGGGGACCTCTGAAGGCTAGCAGAAGGGCCGGGCTATTTCCGGCGATGGCCGAAGACCGGGAAGCAACACCCGAGACTCCCCCGAGGAAGGCATGGATCAGGATCTGGACAAGCACTGGCGCCACTGGCTGAACCCGGAACGTCGGCGGCCCGGCAGCGGCAAGACGGCGCCGGGCGTGGGCAGCCAGCCGCGCACTGCCATCGAGCGCGACTACGACCGCGTGCTGTTCTCCACCCCCGTGCGGCGCATGGCCGACAAGACGCAGGTGTTTCCCCTCGACCGGTCGGACAGCGTCCGCACCCGGCTGACCCATTCGCACGAGGTGGCCAACCTGGCCCGTTCGGTGGGCATCGACCTGGTTTTCAATCGTCAGGTCGCCGCCGGACTGCCCGAGGCCCTGCGCGACGTGCCGGCCCTGCTGGCGACTATCGGCCTGGCCCACGATCTCGGCAACCCGCCATTCGGCCACCAGGGCGAGGACGCCATCGCCCGCTGGTTCGCCATCAACCGGCAGGCGGTGCTCGACAGCGACGGCGATCTCAGTCCGGCGATGAAGGAGGACTTCCTGCGCTTCGAGGGAAACGCCCAGACCCTGCGGCTGCTCACCAAGCTGCAGCTGATCAACGATGATTTCGGTCTGAACCTCACCATGGCGACACTCGCGGCCCTGGTGAAGTACCCCACCGCCAGCGACCGGCTCGACCGAGACCGGGTGACCCACAAGAAGCACGGCTACTTCCAGTCCGAGTCGGCGCTGATGGAGGAGGTCTGGGCCGGCACCGGGCTGTCCGCCGGGCAGCGGCACCCGCTGACCTGGATCATGGAGGCCTGCGATGACATCGCCTATTCGGTGCTCGATGCCGAAGATGCGGTCAAGAAGGGTCTGCTGTCGTTTTCCGATACCATCGCCTTCCTGCGGCACGAGGCGCCGGACGACCCGGTGGTCACGGCCGTCTGCGATGCCGCGACGGACGAGCATCAGGCCTATCGCCGCGAACGGCTTTCGCCGGACGAGCTCAACGACATCTCGATGCAGACCTTCCGCATCCGCGCGATCGGTGCGCTGATGGAGGCGATCGGCGAGGTATTCATCCACTCCCTGCCGGCCATGGCCGAAGGCCGCTTCGAGCGGGAACTGGTAGCCGCCTCGCGTGGCGGGCCCCTGCTGGCGGCATTGAAGGCCTGCAACTGGCAGCATGCCTACCGCCACAAGTCCGTGCTGCGCGTGGAGTTGACCGGCCTGACGGTGATTCACGGGCTGATGGACGCCTTCTGGTACGCCATCACCGAGCGGACGGACCCGGCCGATCCGGCCAGTGTGCGCGCCACGCCGCTGGCCGGCTATATCTACCAGCGCATCTCCGAGAACTATCGCCGGGTGTTCGAGTCGCCCGACAACCCGATGCCGCTACGCTACCGTGAGGCGCAACTGCTGACCGACATGATCTCGGGCATGACCGACAGTTTCGCCGTGAGCCTGTTCGACGAGTTCCGCGAGGTCGGTTTCCGGCCCACGACCCGCGCCTGACCGGGCGCACCCCATCCACCAAAAGGAAGACACCTTTCAGCCGATGAGCGATTCCGAACAGAGCCATTTCTTCGCCTACCTCTCGCGGATGAAGTACATCTACCGCTGGGGGCTGATGCGCAACACCCGGAGCGAGAACGTCCAGGAGCACAGCCTGCAGGTGGCCATGATCGCCCATGCCCTGGCGGTGATCGGCAACCAGCAGTTCGGCGAGACGAACGACGTCGGCCGGGTGGTGAGCGTGGCGCTCTACCACGATGCCTCGGAGATCATCACCGGCGATCTGCCCACGCCGGTGAAGTACTTCCGCGACGACATCCGCGACTCCTACAAGGCGCTCGAGGCACATGCCGAGCGCAAGATCATCGGGCTGCTGCCCGAATCGCTGCGGGAATCGTTCGCGGAGGTGATCGAGAGCGAGCGCATCGAGCCTGCGGTGCTGCGACTGGTCAAGGCGGCCGATTCGCTGTCGGCCTACCTCAAGTGCATCGAGGAGCGCGCGGCCGGCAACCAGGAGTTCCGGCGGGCCGAGGAGTTCCTGTACGGCAAGCTGGAGGAGATGACGGACCTGCCCGCGGTGGGCTATTTCCGCGAGCGGTTCGTCGATGCCTTCGAGCTGACCCTGGACGATCTCAGCCACGACTGAGACGCCCCGGAGCCATCAGCCTGCCGGCGGTTTCGACTCGCTCTCTTCCCGGTCGGCGGCCGCGTCCTCGGTCTCGTCGGCGTAGAAGGTGCGCCGGCTGATCTGGCAGAAGGCGCCGTTGCGCTTGATGAAGTGGATCGAGCCGGCCACCACCAGCCCGCCGATCACCAGCAGCAGGAGGCTGCTCTGCACGTAGCCCAGGGTGATGATGGCCACGCCCAGCAGGCCGACGTGCCGTGCCTGGATGTGGATGAGATCCTCGTGGCGCTGCTGCAGTGCCGCCAGCGCCGCCCACTCGATGGCCAGCACGATCATCAGGATCAGCGGAGCGGTGGCGGCCTTCGGGTAGATTACCGCGATCGCGCCGAGGACCAGGATGATGGCCAGCACCGCCCACTGCGCCAGCTGCTGGTTGCGCGAGCCGCGTCGAGACGCCTTGATGGTTCCCTTCAGTCGCAGCCAGTGCATTAACCCCGCCACCGCACTCCATACGCCGATGAAGATGCCGACCAGTGCCGCCAGCCTCAGGTCCCAGGCATGCACGTAGAGGGTGGTCTGCTTCCAGCCGATCAAGCCGAGCAGGGTGAGGGTCAGCCCGCTGCCGATCAGGACGATCGAGACGCCCCGGACCAGGTCGATCAGACGTGTCTCCTGGTCCCGGCTGCCGCTGTACCAGGGTGCCGCCGCCACGCCGAAGGCCAGCACGGCGATCACCAGCCAGGCCTTCCAGCCCACACCGGGCATCTGCCCGCTCACGGCCGGGAAGAGCACTCCGACGAGCACGATCAGGAGGGCGACGGGCAGGGCCAGAATCCAGAAACGGCGGCGTTCCGGGTGGGTCAGTGCCGACAGGGCGATCAGGACCAGGCCCAGCGCGAACCAGCCGGCGTTGTCGATCAGCAGTCCGATACCCATCAGCCTTCCTCCCGGCGGGTGCCGTGGCGATGTGCCAGCGCCCGAGCCTGGTCATCGTCGTCGAGCAGTTCCTGCTCGTCGAGTTCGTCGGCCGGTTCGGAGTGGACCTCCTGGCGCAGCAGCAGGAAGGCGGTGGCCGCCGACTGGGCGCCGAAGAACACCGCGATGGTGGAAAGCACCAGCTCCAGCGCACTCTGGGCAGAAAGCAGCGCACTCACGGCGGCGACCACGAGGAATCCGGCCAGGGTGGTGACGATCAGGATGCCCCGTCCGCAGTGTTCCCGTTCGGCACGCAACGCCCCGGTCAGGCCGAGCGCCAGCGCCAGGATCACCACGTAGGCAGCGATGGTTGGGTCCATGTCGGTCCCCTTCTTCTTGTCTGGTAGGCGCGCTCGTCCGAGCGCGCCGGGGGAATCAGCCGTCGATCTTCTCGAGATAGGCCTTGGCGTCCAGCGCGGCCATGCAGCCGGTGCCGGCGGAGGTGATGGCCTGGCGATAGACATGGTCCATCACGTCGCCTGCAGCGAAGACGCCGTCGACGGAGGTCGCCATCGCGTTGCCCTCGGTACCGCTCTTGACCTTGATGTAACCGCCCTCCATGTCGAGCTGACCCTCGAAGATGCCGGTGTTCGGCGAATGGCCGATGGCGATGAACACGCCCTGCAGCTCCAGATCGGTGGTCTCGCCGCCCTTGTCCTTGATGCGCAGGCCGTTGACACCCATCTGGTCGCCGATCACCTCGTCGACCTCGTGGTTCCAGTGGATCTCGATCGTGCCTTCCTCGGCCTTCTTCATCAGGCGATCGATCAGGATTTCCTCGGCACTGAAGCGGTCGCGGCGATGCACCACGTGCACCTTGGAAGCGATGTTGGAGAGGTACAGAGCCTCCTCGACGGCGGTGTTGCCACCCCCGACCACCGCGACGGTCTGGTTCCGGTAGAAGAAGCCGTCGCAGGTGGCGCAGGCGGATACGCCCTTGCCGCGGAATGCCTGCTCGGACTCGATCCCGAGGTACTTGGCCGAGGCGCCGGTGGCGATGATCAGGGCATCGCAGGTATAGGTGCCCGAGTCACCCTGCAGGGTGAAGGGGCGCTTGCCCAGCTCGGTGGTGTGGATGTGGTCGATGATGATCTCGGTATCGAACTTCTCGGCATGTGCCTTCATCCGCTCCATCAGGGCCGGGCCGGTCAGGTCTTCCGGATCACCGGGCCAGTTTTCCACCTCGGTGGTGGTGGTCAGCTGCCCACCCATTTCCATCCCGGTGATCAGGACGGGTTCCAGATTCGCCCGCGCCGCGTAGACGGCGGCGCTGTAGCCGGCGGGTCCGGAACCCAGGATGAGCAGTTTGCTGTGGCGGGTGTTGCTTTCGGACATGCTGGCGAGAACTCCTTGAGTCTGCGATTGTACGTAACAGGTGGAAAACGGTCGGCCACGACGAAACCCGGCCGTTTCGGCAAGCGGCCGGGGCTTTGCCTAAAATGCCTCGGGCCGTCGGTCGGCGGGGTCCTGCGGGGACCCTGTATCGGACCGACGATCGTCTACCAGACTGTAGGATACTCGTCGAAAAATTTTGAGGCCATAAAATGAACTATCAAGGTGAACCGGATTACCGTCACGGCAGCCAGGAACGACTGGGGGTCCTTCTCCTCAACCTGGGCACGCCCGACGCCCCGGATGCGCCGTCGCTGCGACGTTACCTGAAGCAGTTCCTTTCCGACCCGCGCGTGATCGAGCTGCCCAAGTGGAAGTGGTGGCCGATCCTGCACGGCGTTGTGCTGCGCACACGTCCGGCGAAATCCGCCGAGGCCTACCGTTCCGTCTGGGACCATCACGGCGAGGGCTCGCCGCTTCTGACCATCGCCCGCGAGCAACAGAAGGGCATCGAGAAGCGATTGAGCGAGCAGATGGCCGGCCCGGTCAGTGTCGCGCTGGGCATGCGCTACGGCAATCCGTCGGTGGCCTCGGCGCTGCACGAGCTGCGCGAGGCCGGGGCGCGCCGCGTGGTGGTCCTGCCGCTGTACCCGCAGTACGCCGGGGCGACCACCGCCTCGACGCTGGACGCCGTCTTCGACGAGTTCATGCACTGGCGCTGGGTGCCGGAACTGCGCACCATCAACCAGTACCACCGCGATCCCGGGTATCTCGACGCGCTGGCCAACAGCATCCGCGAGCACATCGACGCGCATGGCAAGCCGGACAAGCTGATCATGAGCTACCACGGCGAGCCCAAGCGCTATCTCCTCAACGGCGACCCGTACCACTGCCAGTGCTACGTCACCTCGCGGCTGGTCGCAGAGCGACTCGGCCTGTCCGAGGACGACTACATGGTCACCTTCCAGTCGCGCTTCGGCCCCGAGGAATGGCTCAAGCCCTATACCGACGAGACCTTGAAGGCGTTACCCGGCCAGGGGGTCAAGCACATCGCCGTGATCTGCCCGGGCTTCTCCGCCGACTGCCTGGAGACCATCGAGGAGATCGGCGACGAGAACCGCGAGTACTTCGAGGAGGCCGGCGGCGAGACCTACCACTACATCCCGGCCCTCAACGAGCGCGACGACCACCTCGATGCGCTCGCGCGCCTGATCCGCCAGCACACCCAGGGCTGGGTGGAGCACTCGGACTTCGACGCGGTCGAAGACCAGCGCGAGCGCGAACGGGTGCACAAGAACGCGCTCAAGATCGGCGCGAAGCGGTGAGATGAGCAAGCCTCCTTCTAACGCCCCCCTCGCCGGCATCGGCGTGCTGGTCATCGGCGACGAGATCCTTTCGGGCCGTCGCCGTGACCGGCATCTGCAGGCGGTGATCGACCGGCTGGCCCAGCGCGGGCTGGTCCCGTCCTGGGCCCAGTTCCTTCCCGACCGGGAGGAGATCATCGTCGACCTGCTGCAGCGCAGCCGCCGCGACGGGGCGACGGTGTTCTGTTTCGGCGGCATCGGCGCCACGCCCGATGACCTGACCCGGGCCTGTGTCGCGCGGGCCTTCGACCGGCCGCTGGTGCGTCATCCCGGTGCCGCGGAGTTGATCGAAGGACAGTTCGGCGAGGCGGCCTATCCGAAGCGGATCCTGATGGCCGACCTGCCCGAGGGGGCCGAGCTGATTCCCAATGCGTTCAACCGCGTGCCCGGCTTTTCGCTGGAGCGGCACTTCTTCATGCCCGGCTTCCCCGAGATGGCGCACGCCATGCTCGACTGGATCCTCGAGCATCCGCTGGCCGACCTGGGGAATGCGGACTACGCCGAGCGCTCGCTCTGGCTGGCGGACACCCCGGAGAGCGATCTGATCGACCTGATGGATTCCCTGTGCCTCGAGCATCCCCATCTGAGTCTGTTCAGCCTGCCTGTCCTCGGCGGCAGTCGCCGCCTGCTGGAACTGGGCCTGAAGGGGGATCGCGCGGAGGTCGACCGGGTGCTCGGGTGGCTGACCGGCGAACTGTCCGCACGCGGTTTCGAGGTATTCCCGGAACGGCCGTAAATGACGTCCTGAGGTGCTTTCGGGGTTGAACTTCCAGCGGGTGGACTTATCTCATTCGGGTGGTGATGCCGGGTAAAGGCGACCCGGACTCCACGAACTGTTTCGTCTTCCGAGAGGAGAGTTGTCGATGATCGATTCAGTGGTTGCCAGGACTGCCCGACCTGTCGGGCACGCGACGGCCGCGCGTGTGGCGGGCCTGCTGATGGTCGCGCTCGTCTGGGTGCTGGCCGCATCGCCGGTCGAGGCGAAGTACCCGGACTTCGCCACCCTTTCCAAGGAAAACGCCCCCGCGGTGGTCAACATCAACACCGTCACCAAGGGATCAGCGTCCGGGCCGTCGATGCCGATGATGCCCAACCTGCCGCCGGGCCCACTGGGCGACATGTTCCGGGACTTCTTCGAACAGATGCCGCAGCACCCGCAGCAGCCGGCGCAGTCGCTGGGATCGGGTTTCATCATCAGCGAGGACGGCTACATCCTGACCAACGCCCACGTGGTCGGTCAGGCCGACGAGATCAGCGTCCGCCTCAGTGACCAGAAGGAATACGACGCCGAACTGGTCGGCGAGGACGAGCGCACCGACATCGCCCTGCTCAAGATCGATGCCAAGGGCCTGCCCACCGTAAAGATCGGTGATTCGGACGACGTGGAGGTCGGTGAATGGGTGTTGGCCATCGGAGCGCCCTTCGGCCTGGACCATTCGGCCACCCACGGCATCGTGTCCGCGATCGGCCGGGATCTGCCCAACGAGAGCTACGTCCCCTTCATCCAGACCGACGCGCCGGTCAACCCGGGCAATTCCGGCGGGCCGCTGATCAACGCCGACGGCGAGGTGATCGGTGTCAATTCGCAGATCTACACCAGTTCCGGTGGCTACATGGGCATCTCGTTCGCCATTCCGGTGAACGTCGCCATGAGCGTGGCCGATCAGCTCAAGGCGACCGGGCAGGTCACCCGCGGCTACCTGGGCGTTCTGATCCAGCCGGTTACCGACGAACTGGCCCGGTCCTTCGGGCTGGACAACACCCGCGGCGCGCTGGTGGCTCAGGTTCAGCCGGACACGCCTGCCGAAAAGGCGGGGATCGAATCGGGCGACATCATCATCGAGTTCAACGGCAAGCCCGTGAAGCGTTCGGGACAACTGCCGATGCTGGTGGGCAATGCCACCGTGGGCGAGCCGGCGACGGTGACCCTCATCCGTGACGGCAAGAAGAAGGAGGTCGAGGTCGTGCTCGAGAAGCTCGACGGCGTGGCCGGCCTCGGTCCCCTGTCGAAGTTCGGCCTTGCCGTCGAGCCGCTGGAAAAGGCGGACCTGGCGCGCATGGGCGTGCGCTACGGACTCGAGGTGGGGGAAGTCGCCGAGGACTCGCCGTTTCTCGGCGCCATCGAACCCGGCGACGTGCTGCTGGAAGTGAACCGCCGACCCATGCGCAATCCCGCCGATCTGGCCCAGGCACTGGAGGCAGCACCCGCCGATCGCCCGGTGGCCGTCCGCCTGCTGCGCCGCGGACAGCCGCTGTTCCTCGCCGTCGATCTGGACTGAGCAACAGCCGCCGCCGATGGAACTTTTAACCGGCTAACCAATCTCACGTAATGGCTCCTCAAGGAAGAACCACTGACCCCGACGCCCGTCGGGGTTTTTTTTGCACGGTACCGGGCGCCAGTGGGCGTGATGCTACCCCCTTCGGGGCGGGGCGTCTTGATAGAATTCATCCATTTGGACGAACGCATGCGAGTGATCAGTTTCAACGCCAACGGCATTCGAGCGGCGGCACGCAAGGGTTTCTTCGACTGGCTGGCCACGGTCGACGCGGACCTCGTCTGCATCCAGGAGACCAAGGCACAGGCCTGGCAGCTGGAGAAGGACCCTACCTTCTGGCCGGAGGGCTACCACTGCCGCTACGTCGATGCCGAGCGCAAGGGCTACAGCGGGGTGGCCATCTACAGCCGCCACGAGCCGGCTTTCGTGACCACCGAGATGGGCCTGGCGGAGTTCGATGCCGAGGGGCGCTACTGCGAGTTCGACCTGGGCGACCTGACGGTCGCGTCCCTCTACCTGCCCTCGGGCTCCGCGGGGGACCATCGCCAGGCGTCCAAGGACCGGTTCCTGGAGGCCTTCCTGCCCAAGCTGCAGGCGTTCCGCGAGCAGGATCGCTCCCTGATCCTCTGCGGGGACTGGAACATCGCCCACCGCGAGATCGACCTGAAGAACTGGCGGGCCAATCGCAAGAACTCGGGCTTCCTGCCGCACGAACGGGCGTGGCTGGACCGGGTGTTCGACGATCTCGGTTTCGTCGATGCGCACCGGACGCTCAAGCCGGACGTCGCCGAGTACACCTGGTGGTCGAATCGTGCCAATGCCTGGGCGAACAACGTCGGCTGGCGGATCGACTACCAGATCGTCACCCCCGACCTGACCGACCGGCTGACCGACGTGCAGGTTTATCGCGAGGAGAAGTTCTCGGACCACGCCCCCCTGATCATCGACTACCGTTGAACCGAAGGGCCGACGGAACCCTCGGGGGACGGTGGCATCTGACTTATACTTGTTCACATAGGCCGCTACCAGAAGGAGGTGCCGCCATGAAACGCCTTTTACTCGTTGTTCTCACCATGGGTGGGCTCGTGTTCCTGGCTGGCTGTGCGAGCAGCATGTCCAGCGGCGCCTACTCGCGGGATACCGCCCGTCAGATGCAGACGGTCTACTACGGCACGATCCAGGACGTGCGCACGGTGCAGATCGAGGGTACCAAGACGCCCATCGGCACGGGTGTCGGCGCGGTCACCGGCGGCATTCTCGGCAGCCAGGTGGGTGGCGGTACCGGTCGGTCGCTGGCCACCGTCGGCGGCGTGGTTCTCGGTGGCCTGGCCGGTTCGGCCGCCGAGGAAGGCATCACTCGGCAGACGGGCTACGAGATCACCGTCCGCCTGGACAACGGACGCACGATCAGCGTGGTGCAGGCCGCGGACATCGCCTTCTCCCCGGGCGAGCGGGTGCGGGTGATCGAGGCGCGCGACGGAACGACCCGGGTGACCCGCTGATTCTGACGAGAACGGAGACAAGATGACGTCAACGCCGAGTGGACAACTATTCGTGATTTCCGCCCCCTCCGGGGCGGGCAAGACCAGCCTGATCAAGGCGCTGCGCGAGCGGCGCCCGGAACTGGCCCTGTCGGTGTCCCACACCACGCGGCCGAAGCGCCCCGGTGAGGTCAACGGCGAGCACTACCACTTCGTCGACATTTCCCAGTTCGAAGTGATGCTGGCGCAGGAGGCCTTCGTCGAGCATGCCAAGGTGTTCGACAACTACTACGGCACCAGCAAGGCGGCAATCAGCGAGGAGCTCGAGCGTGGCCATGACCTCATCCTCGAGATCGACTGGCAGGGTGCCGCGCAGGTCAAGAACCTGTTCCCCGAGGCGATCTTCGCCTTCATCCTGCCGCCGAGCAGCGCCGCGCTCGAGGCGCGTCTCCGCGGTCGCGGCCAGGACGACGACGAGGTGATCGAGCGCCGTCTGGCCGAGGCGCGCCGCGAGATGGCCGAATGCGGCTGGTACGATTACCTGGTCATCAACGACGACTTCGACCAGGCCCTCGATGAGCTCGAGGCGATCTTCATCGCCGCCTCTCTCGAGACCGATCGGCAGCGTGCCCGGCAGCCGGAGCTGCTCGCCGATTTGCTGGGGGAGCCCGCGACGCCGTAAACTGTCGGATATTGGGACACTTTTTCGAGAAAAGAGTCCGCACGACACCCGATTCGAGCACGGCCCGACCGTCCCGCGTGGATGGTCGGGCCGTCCCTGCTGATTTGACTACCGAGGTTCACTACCGATGGCACGCGTAACCGTAGAAGACTGCCTGGCCCGTATCCCCAACCGCTTCGAGCTGGTCCTGACGGCCGCCCGCCGCGCCCGCCAGATCGAGCACGGCGCCGAGCCGCTGGTGCCGATGGGCAAGGAAAAGCCGGTGGTCATCGCCCTGCGCGAGCTCGGCGAAGGCAAGATCGACCGCCAGCGCATCGACGAGATCGAGCAGCAGATCTCCATGTCCCGCTCCGAGATCACCGAAGCCGAGATCCGCGCCGAGCTCGCGCAGTTTGCCGACGATAGCGGCGCCCAGCCCGCACCGGCCAGCCGCGAGGAGGCCTGAGCCGACGGGCCGGGTCGCCGCGGGCATGACGGATCAGCAGACGGCAGCCGAATCCGGTCGGGTCGGGAATGAATCCGACCTGACCGACGTGTTCTTCGCCCCGCTGGCCAATCACCTGGCCGAGTACATCGAGCCGGAAGGCATCGCCCACATCCGCACCGCTTTCGAGTTCGGTGCCCGTGCCCACGCCGGCCAGACTCGCAAGAGCGGCGAACCCTACATCAGCCACCCGATCGCGGTGGCGCACATCCTCGCCGACCTGAGGATGGACGAGGCCACCGTGGTCGCGGCCATCCTGCACGACGTCATCGAGGACACCGACATCGTCCACGACGAGATCGTCGGTGAGTTCGGCGAAGAGGTCGCGCACCTGGTCGACGGTGTCTCCAAGCTCGCCCAGATCCGCTTCAAGTCCAAGGCCGAGGCCCAGGCGGCCAACTTCCGCAAGATGATGATGGCGATGGTCGAGGATGTGCGCGTCATCCTGATCAAGCTTGCCGACCGCCTTCACAACATGCGGACGCTGGGTGTGATGCGCCCGGACAAGCGCCGGCGCATCGCCCGCGAGACGCTGGACATCTACACGCCGATCGCCAACCGGCTCGGCCTGAACGCCATCCGTCACGAGCTCGAGGACCTGGGCTTTGCCGCACTCTATCCCCTGCGCCACCAGGTGCTCAGCGAGGCGGTGCGGCGCGCGCGCGGCAACCGCAAGGAGATCGTCGCCGGTATCCAGGAGCGCTTCGAACAGCGGTTCGCCCACGAGAAGCTGACCGCGGATTCCCTGGCGCGGGAGAAGCGGCCCTACTCGATCTACCGCAAGATGAAGAGCAAGCACCTCTCCTTCAAGGAGGTGTTCGACGTCTTCGCGGTCCGGGTGCTGGTGGATTCCGTCGACGACTGCTACCGGGCTCTCGGCATCGTGCACAATCTCTACAAGCCGCTGCCGGGCCGCTTCAAGGACTACATCGCGATCCCGAAGGCCAACGGCTACCAGTCGCTGCACACCATCCTGTTCGGCCCTCACGGCATCCCGCTGGAGGTGCAGATCCGTACCCACGAGATGCACCAGTTCGCCGAGTCCGGCATCGCCGCCCACTGGCTCTACAAGACCCAGGGCGATCGCGGCTCGGTCACGCAGACCCGGGCACGCGAATGGCTGCGCGACCTGCTGGAGATCCAGCAGAAGGCCGGCAACCCGCAGGAATTCCTCGAGTCGGTCAAGGTCGACCTGTTCCCGGACGAGGTCTACGTCTTCACCCCCATGGGCGAGATCATCGAGCTGCCACGGCGCGCCACCGCGGTGGACTTCGCCTACGCCATCCACACCGACGTGGGCAACACCTGCGTGGGCTGCAAGATCGACCGGCGCTTCGCCCCGCTTTCCACGCCGCTGGAGTCCGGCCAGACGGTCGAGGTGATCACCGCACCCGGCGCGGCGCCCAATCCCAGCTGGCTGTCGTTCGTGGTCACCGCGCGGGCGCGGGCGAGCATCCGTGCCCACCTCAAGCACCTGCAGGACGCCGAGGCGATCCGGCTGGGTCATCGCCTGCTAACCAAGGCCATGGTCGCCGAGGGCTGCGACATCGAGGAACTCGACGAGAAGCGCATCGACTCGATCCTGCGGGAGTACCACCAGGAGAGCTTCAACGACCTGCTGCGCGAGATCGGCCTGGGTAACCGCATGGCCCCGCTGGTGGTGCGGCTCCTGAAGGTCGAGGCGGGCAAGCTCGACCCGGGTGAGCTCCGGCGCGAGGAGGATGGCCAGCATGCCCCGGTGATCATCAGCGGCACCGAGGGGCTGGTGGTCAGCTTTGCCAAGTGCTGCCACCCGGTGCCGGGCGACGCGGTGGTGGGTTTCCTGTCCACCGGGCGCGGCATCGTGGTGCATCGCCAGGGCTGCTCCAACGCCAGTGATGCCGGCGAGCACCCCGAGCGGTGGCTGGCGGTCGACTGGGCGACCGAGCCCTCCGGCGAGTACCAGTCGCAGATCAGCATCCAGGCCAACAACGTCCGCGGCGGCCTGGCGCGCATCGCCGCGGCGGTCTCGGATGCCGGCTCGGACATCGACGACGTGCGCTTCGACGATCGCGACGTCAACCTGACCATCATCGACATCACCGTGCGCGTGACCGATCGGACGCATCTGGCCCGCGTGATGCGTTCGATCAAGCAGTTGCGGGACGTGGTGCGCGTCTCGCGCCACTAGGTTTCCAGAATCACTGAGTTTCCAGGAGAGAGCATGAGCCGACGCGAGATCATCCACACCGACGACGCCCCGGCCGCCATCGGCCCCTACTCCCAGGCCGTGCGCGCCGGCGACACCGTCTACCTCTCCGGCCAGATCGCGCTCGAACCGAAGAGCATGACGCTGGTCGAGGGCGGCATCGAGGCACAGACCCGCCGCGTGTTCGACAATCTCGCGGCCGTCTGCCGAGCGGCCGGCGGCGAGCTCGCGGACGTGGTCAAGCTGCAGATCTACCTGCCGGATCTCTCCCACTTCGAGACGGTCAACGCCATCATGAAGGAATACCTCGCCGAGCCCTTCCCGGCCCGCGCGGCCCTCGGCGTGCGCGCCCTGCCCAAGGGGGCGGAGGTCGAGATCGACGGGGTGATGGTCCTGCCCGACTGATGGGTCCGGCCCGGTCGTACGGACCGGGATTGCCAGAAAACCAGAAGAAAGGCCCGGTGGCGGGATGCCGAACCGGGCCTTTCTGCGTTCGGGTGGCGTGCAGACGCTCTACTCGAAGTCGTAGACCAGGTTGATCGAGGTGTAGGTGTCGGTGTTTTCCGTGTCGGCCGGCACGTCCGTGTTGTGCAGCACGGTGTAGGAGAGCTTCATCGCCAGCGTGTCCGTGATCGAGGTGCTGACCCCCGTGACCGATTCGACCTCGGTATTGTCGGAACCGGAGAGCACGGTCACGTCCTGGTTGAAGCGGGCGGTGTCGGACAGCCGGTATTCGAATCCGCTGCTCGCCCGCGCGATCACGTTGGTCTCGCGCACGTCGTCGTTGGTCTCGGCGACCCGCACACCCGGGCCGATCTCGGCATCCCAGTAGCCCTTCTCCGAGATCCAGATCTTCCGACCGTAGCCGGCCGCCGCGCTGGCCTGGTAGTCGTAGCCGGAAAACTCGTCATAGGTGCCGCGCAGCACGCCGAAGAGGTAGTCCCGCTCGGTCAGGGCGTAATTGGTCTCGTGCTCGCCCAGCACGCGGTTCGCGGTCTCGTCGCCGTCCTCGGTCGCCTGGTGGGCCTCGAGACGGAACTTGTTCTCCCAAGGCAGGCTCTCGTGCGTGATGCGCAGCTTGCCGTTGAGGCTGGATGACTCGCTGTTGCCCGTGGACATCGTCGCGCCGAACTCCGCCGAACCGCCCCAGGGCCCGTCGGATTCCTCCGCCAGGGCGGGGCCGAAGAAAAGGGGTGCGACGACCAGCGGGGTGATGGCAAGGAGGTGTCTCGATTGCATGCTCGAACTCCGGATGAACGTGAAACGGCTGGACTCTGCCGTGCCGCCGGGCGGCAAATGGCCGGGAGCCTAGTCGTCGATCATTGATAAGTAAACAAGGCCGACCGAGCCGGTGGGCCATCTGTCTCCCGGCGGGTCGTCGCCGTCAGTGGCCGCCGCCGCGACAGGCCGGAGAGGCCGGTGCATCCTGCCGGTCGGCCCACTCCGCGGGGGTGTAGGTGTGCAGGGCCAGTGCATGCATGCCCGCCTCGAAGGCCGGCTTGAGCGGATCCTGCGTCAGCCGATGACGACGGATGAGCGACTGATCCTCGAAGCGATCGCTGACGACCACGACGCGAAAATGCGTTTCCTGGCGGTTGCCGGCGTGCTGGCCGGATTCGTCGGTGATCTCCAGGAACACCGGCGCCAGCTGCGCGCGGAGGGTGTCTTCCAACCATTGGGCTCGTGACATGTTCGGCTCCGGTTTCGTGTCGGGAAAGGAAAGCTCGGATCGAACCCGAGAGCCGCTCTGGCCCGCCGAGACTCGCGGGACGCGTCTTGAGACGGGTTCGGGT
Source organism: Guyparkeria sp. (assembly GCF_041687595.1). NCBI lineage: Bacteria > Pseudomonadati > Pseudomonadota > Gammaproteobacteria > Chromatiales > Thioalkalibacteraceae > Guyparkeria > Guyparkeria sp. The sequence goes on from NZ_JAWLBP010000032.1 coordinate 18,758, forward strand.
TCGATCAAGGGTTTATGAATGGACAGGGTGGCCTGCCGGGGGTTCCGCCGGTGTCACTCCGACGAGCGGCCCAGGTAGATCCGGTTGTCGACCTGTTCGATCTCGACCGGTTGCAGACGCTCACCCTCGCAGGGCCCCTCGATGCACAGCCCGTCCTCGAGCCGGAAGTAGGCCTGGTGAACGTTGCAGCGCAGTCGGGGAACACCCTCGTGGGATTCGAGGAAGTCGTGGTGATCCCGCGACAACGGCGAGCCGTTGTGCGGGCAGACATTCCGCCAGGCGCACACGCGATCGCCGTCGCGCGTCACGATCAGCTCGTCGCCGCGCCCGCCGCTGGCATGGTCGCGCGGCGTAATGCCCAATGCATCGACCTCGTCGAGATCCTCCAACCGGCAGAGCAGACGAGGGTCCTCGGCGGGGTCCGCCGGTCCGAGGCCGGCGAATCCCGGCTGGCCGAGCTTGCGTTCGGCCAGGCGCGCGGCGAACTCCAGGGCCTCCAGCGACCCCTGTCCGCTCGAACGAGCGTGGATGAAGCCTGCGATCAGGGTGTCGCCCGCGCCGATACTGTCGACCACGGGATCGACCGGCCGGGCGGGGACGTGGTGCACCGGGCCGTCGGGCAGCGAGAGCCAGGCGCCACCGGCCCCCCAGCCGAGCACGAGGATGGCCTGCGGGGCCCATTCGCGGACCTGTGCGAGGAAAGCCTCCGGGTCGTCGAAGCCCCGTCCGCGGGCAAAGGCCGCGGAGAGGAAGATGATGTCCGGGAACGACCAGAGCTGGTCGAGTTCCGGCCGGTCCTTTTCGACCTCCAGCGAGATCGGCTGGTCGGTCAGGCGGGAGCGGGTGACCGCCAGCATGGCGGCGGTCTCGTCGCAGGCGCGCGCCTCGAAGTGCAGCCAGTCGTACTGGCTCGGGTCGATCTCCATGTACGCGCCGAGATCGTATTCCGGCAGGTCGCGGTAGTGCACGATGGTGCGCGAGCCGGTCGCCCGGTTCACGGTGATGTAGGAGGTGGGGGCATGGCCGGACTCGCAGACGCGGGCCGGACGGGTATCGATGCCGTAGCGGTCCATCAGGTCGGCGATGCGCCGGCCGTCCGGGTCGCTGCTCAGCACTCCGGCGAAGTCGCAGGGATGGCCGAACTGGCGCAGCACGCGCAGGCTGTTGGCCACGTTGCCGCCCAGCTCCACCCGCTGGGAAGCCGCGCGCTGTTCGCTGTCCTCTTCCGGGTAGTGATCCAGCTCGTTGATGATGTCCAGCGTGGCAATGCCCACGCCCAGCACTTTGGTCATGACGGTTCGCCGGCGTTTTTGCGGATAGCGGGAGTTTACGGATCGTGGCGTCGCCAGGGAACACCGGCCGAGAGGGTGGCCGTCGCGGTCTCGCGGGTCAGTGGGAGCGTTTCCCGGACAGGATGACCGCCTCGACGTGCCAGATGGTGGCAGTGGCCGTCAGCTTGAGGAACCCGATACCGCCGTAGGCGCGCAGGCGACCCGCGGCGCCGGGGTTGAGGACCCAGGGTTCGGCCTGCGTGTCGATCACGCGGCGGTGCGTGTGGCCGTACACGATCGCCCGGGCTTCCGGGTGGCGTCGGCGCAGTCGCTCGTGTCGGGTGCGGGCCGGATTGACCCGGTGGCCGTGTTCCACCACCAGCACCCCGCCGGGCAGGATGATCCGTGCCTGGTCGGGCAGGTTCTCCAGCAGGGCCTCGGTGCCGGCGGGCCATTGCTCGGCCGTGTCGTTGTTGCCCCGGACGGCCACCACGTGACCGGTCAGGGGCGTGAGCCGCCCGAGCTCGGCCGGGTCGAGCAGGTCGCCGGCGTGCACGATCACGTCCATTTCGGCGAGTTGCGGCAGCAGGTTGCCGTCGAGCGTCCCGTGGGTGTCGGCGATCAGTCCCAGGGTGACCTGGTCGTGATCACTCAGATCCATCCGTTTTTCCCGAACAGCCACAGGCCGGTTCCTCTGTGTTCCTGCGAGATGCGCGGCGGCGCGCGTAGGCGTGAACGGTTGCCGCGGCGAGCACGAGCAGCGAGAGGCCGCCGATCCAGTCGACAACCATCCCGTGCCCCTCGGGCGCCGACTGCGGCAGGGACCAGTCGAAATTGAGCCACAGCAGGTCCAGGGTGATGCCGGCGATCAGCGCGGAGGCGATCACGGCGGCCAGGTAGATGCCGATCGTCCGCCCGCCGAAGTGCTTGCGCAGTATGCCGAGGGTGCCGATGTTGGTGGCCGGGCCGGCGAGCAGGAACACCAGCGCCGCGCCCGGGGACATGCCGGCCACCAGCAGCCCCGCCGCGATCGGAGTCGAGGCGGTGGCGCAGACGTACATCGGGATGCCGATCACGGCCATCAGCAGGTAACTGCCGGCGATGCCCCAGGGGCTGTCGAAGAAACCTTCCGGAATCAGGACCACCGCGGTGGCCGCCACCGCCAGCCCGAAGACCATCCAGGGCATGATGTCGATGAGCACCTGCCCGAAGGCGTAGGAAAAGCCCCGGGCGAGGCGTTCTCGACCGGAGACGGCCGGGTCGTTCACGCCGGTCTCGTCGCTGTCATCCCCGTCGGGCGCCGAGCAGCAACCGCTTTCCCCGTCGGATTCCCCACCGCAGCAGCTGGCCGTCTCCGCCTGGGCCTGCGGTGCCGGGCCGCCCAGCCGTCCGGCCAGCAGCCCGGTGACGATCGCCCCGATCACCGCGGCCACCGGCCGGGCGATGGCGTAGACCGGGCCCAGCAGGCCGTAGCTGACGCTGATCGAGTCCGGCCCGGTCTCCGGCGTGGCGACCAGGAAGGCCATCGACGGGCCGCGGCCCGCCCCGGCGTCGCGCAGGCCGAGCACGGCGGGCACCACGCCGCAGGAGCACAGCGGCAGCGGGGCGCCGATCAGCGCAGCACGCACCGTGGCCGGCACGGATTCACCGGACAGGTAGCGGGCGATGGCCAGCCGGTCGGCAAAGGCCTTGATCAGAGCCGCGATCACCAGGCCGAGGAGCAGCCACGGGGCGGCCTCCAGGGTCAGGTACAGCAGTTCGTTGAGCCATTGCATCATGCACGTCTCTCACACGGATCGGACGGAACGTGTTCGAAGTGTCGCACAGTTGGCGACCGTCCGTGGGCGGACGTCGCGGCTCAGTGCAGGGCGTCGCGGCCGATGCGCTGTCGCACCTCGCGCCAGGCCCGGCGGCTGATGGCCAGCGGCATCTCGAGGTGACGCAGATGGCAGTGATGCTGTCCGCCGTCATGCGTCAGGGAATGGACGTGGCTCGGGTTGACCAGGCTGTTGCGGTGGATGCGCAGCAGGTGCCCGTCGAAGGTCGACTCGAGCTCGTTGAGGCTGCTGTCCAGCCAGGCCTCGCGGCGCCGCGTGCCGTCCGCCGGGTCGAGGAAATAGAGGTGGGTCGACTTGTCCTCGGCCAGCGCGGCGACCAGGTGGTCGGCCGTCAGCAGGACTTCCTCCCGGCCCAGCCGCACCGTCAGTCCCTGCCGGGGCGCGTGCTGGCAGCGGTTGGGCTGGACGGCCCGCCGGATCGCCGCCTGCAGGGCCTCGCTCTCCACCGGCTTGAGCAGGTAGCCCGCCGGCGCCGTTTCGCTGGCCGCCAGAGCCCGGTCGGCGTGGGCGGTGGTGAAGACGATCGCCGGCGGCAGGGAGGCGGCGCGCAGCTGGTGGGCGAGCGTGATGCCGTCCTCGCCCGGCATGCCGATGTCCAGGAACACCAGGTCGGGTTCGCGTTCCATCATCTGCCGGGCCTCGGCGGCGTCACCGGCCTCGCCGATGACCTGGATGTCGTCCGCCGCCTGCAGCAGGCGGCGAAGCCGGGCCCGGGCCAGGGGTTCGTCGTCGACGATCAATGTCCGCATCATCCGTGTTCTCCTCGGGAAGGTGGTGCGTCGGCGCCGACCGCCGGGACGACCAGCTCGACGCGGAACCGTCCATCCGTCGGCCCGGCGCGCAGGGAGGCGGCCTCGCCGAAGACCAGCGCCAGCCGGTCGCGGATGTTCGCCAGCGCCATGCCGTTGCCGTCGTGAGATTCCGTCGCCGTCCCGCGGTCGTTCTCTATCGTCAGATGCACGCCCTGCCGGTCGGCGCGGCAGGCGATGCGCACCGGCCCCGGTCGTGGCTGGCGCTCCACGCCGTGATGGACCGCATTTTCCACCAGCGGCTGGAGAGTCAGTACCGGCAGGTCGGCATCCGGCAGCGGGTCGGGCAGGTCCCAGTCGACCACCAGCCGCGACCCCAGGCGCCACTGCTCGATCTCCAGGTAGCGACGGGTGAGGTCGATCTCCTCGGCCAGCGGGCTGACGTCGTCGGCGGCGAGCGCGGCGCGGAAGACCCGCGCGAGATCGAGCACGGCCCGCTCGGCATCCTCGGGGCGGCTGTTGACCAGTTCGGCGACCGTGTTGAGGCTGTTGAACAGGAAATGCGGCCGGATGCGCGCGTGCAGGGCGGCCAGCTCGGCCTCGCTGCGCGCGGCTATCTGCCGGGCGTTGCCCAGGTGCAGGGAGAAGATCCAGATGCCGATCAGGCCCACCACCAGCGCGATCGCCAGGTTGTGCCCCATGAACTGCCAGACGCTGTCCTGGGTCTGCCAGCCGATGGCCAGCAGCGCATGGAAGGCCGCCGCGCTGGTCAGCCCGGTCACGCCCGCGAGCACCACGACGATCGCCGCGAGCAGGCCGGCGACCGGCAGCCGGGTGAGCCATGTGCGCGCCGCACAGAGGATGGCCACCGTCACCAGGGCGATCCAGGTCACCAGCCAGAGCGTGGTGCCGAAGCGCGTCCAGCGGTCGCCGGCCATCCCCGGGACCAGCGAGAGCAGCAGCGAGAGCGCCGCGCCCAGCAGCAGCGTGATCAGGATGACCCGCGCGGTGCAGAACGCCGGCAGGGCGGCGGGCAGCAGTGGTCGCCCGGCGGTGGCGGGGCGGCGAGGCTCTGGTGATGGTCGTGTGGACATGCAGGCGACTCCCTTCGCGTCGATTCC
>NZ_JAWLBP010000033.1:0-23080 GCF_041687595.1 Guyparkeria sp.
GCCGTCGATGACCTGCTCGTTGGCCAGCACCGTCTGGTCGACCGGGTCCCAGTTGACCACCGCGGTCTTCTTGTAGGCGAGCCCCTTCTTCACCAGGCGAGTGAACAGCCATTGCTCCCAGCGGTAGTAGTCCGGGTCGCAGGTGGCCAGCTCGCGGTTCCAGTCGTAGGCAAAGCCCAGGCGCTGTAGCTGACCGCGCATGTAGTCGATGTTCTCGAAGGTCCAGCGCGCCGGGGCTGCCTTGTTCTTCAGTGCGGCGTTCTCCGCCGGCAGGCCGAAGGCGTCCCAGCCCATCGGCTGGAGCACGTTCTTGCCCAGCATGCGCTGGTAGCGGCTGATGACGTCGCCAATGGTGTAGTTGCGCACGTGCCCCATGTGCAGTCGGCCCGAGGGATACGGGAACATCGACAGGCAGTAGAACTTCTCGCGGGTGGGATCCTCGCGGACGTGAAACGCCTGCGTCTTTTCCCAGAAGCTTTGCGCCTCGTCCTCGATCTTCGCGGGGTTGTATTGCTCGTGCATGAACCTGGAAACGTCTACCTTGCGTGTGTGGGCCGGCCCGATTGGCCAGAACAGCTTCAATCGGCCACGATGAAAGGCGACTAGAATACCGAAACGAGCAGTGCTCTGCCCAATCGCCTTGGCAGAGCACCTCGACCGGCACCATGGAGGCATACCGAATGACCGACACCAACCCGCGCGAGCACGAGCACAGCGAGACCTACGAGGCCCTGCGCCACGGCTATTACCAGTTGCTCGAGCGCATCTACTCCCGCCTGCTCGACGAGCCCGACGAGAAGCCCGCCGACCGCGAGCGTATCGCCCGGCTAGCCGAGGAGGAGTCCGCGTCGCTCGAGCAGGAGGACTTCCGCCACGAGATCGTCGAGGCGGTGAAGGATGACCTCGAGCATACCCGCGAGGCATTGGCGACCGAGGGACACGACGTGCGCGACACGCTGCGCGACTGGGCCGGCGACGTCGGCGCGAAGCTGCTGTCGATCGCCGACCACACCGACGTCACCCTCGAGCAGCTCCGGGTCGAGGCCGAGCGCACCCGCCCGCGCGAGTGGCGAGCCGGTCATGTCACCAGCCCCAAGCGCCTCAAGTGCGTCGACTGCGGCGCGATCCTGCACCACGACACCTTCGGCCCGGTGCCGAAATGCCCCGAGTGCGGTGGGGAATACTTCCGGCGGGCCTGACCGCGGGGCTCAGCGGCGCCTGAACAGACGCGGGTTGCCCTCGAGAAACGCCGCGATCCACTGCTCGAGGAACGATTTCCCCGCGGCCACCTTCAGGTAGCCGTAACCGAGGATGGCGATCACCGCCGCCCCCACGGTATCGACGATCAGGTCCAACATCGTGTCCGTCAGCCCCGACGGGTCGTCGAGCATGGCCTTTTGCATGTTGGTGCCGACGATCTGATCCATCACGAACTCGAAGATCTCCCACAGTGCCCCGATGGCCACGGCGAAGGTAAAGGCGAACAGCGCCACGAACCCGGGCGTCATGTGGAAGCGGATGCTCTTCTTCTCGTTGAGCACGTACACCATGAGGAAGCCCACGATACCCAGAAGGAAGCCCGAGGCGGCGTGCAGCACGACGTCCCACCACCAGAAGCGCGTGTAGTAACCGTGAATCTCGCCGAGAAAAAGCGAGGCGAAGATGAACACGGTCGCCAGCAGCTTGAACTCCGCCGGAATGAAGACCACGAACCGCCTCATCAGCAGCGGGGCGAGGGTGAGCAGCAGAATGAAGACCGTCATCACGGCGGTCAGCCACTGCTGTTCCCAGATGGCGAAGGCCAACTCGATAAGCATGATGACCTGGAGGACCAGCGTGATGCGCTGGTGAATCAGCGGGTTGCGCATGAAGCTCGACTTGCTGAAGAAGAATTTCCTCACCGCCCATGGCGGCAAGTGAGGGGGTAATCACGAGTAACGGGAGGCCGACACCCCTTGGCTGGAAATACGGAACGACCGGGGTCAACGACCCCGAAGGGATTGGATCAGGGCCGCCGTTTCGCTTCCATCTTGCGCTGGCGATTGACCACCCCGGCCAGTTGCCCTTGAAGGCCGCTCAGCAGTTCGGACAGGTCATCGATCGTCAGAATGCCACCGAGCGACCCATCGGCCTCCACCACCGGCAAGCGGCGCACCGCCTTCGTCTCCATCAGTTCCATGGCGGCGAACAGGCTGTCACCCGACTCCACGGTGGACAGGGGGGCCGAGGCGACATCCCGCACGGCGAGGTCCTCGGCCGCCAGACCCGGGATCAGAACCTCCAGCATTAGGTCACGGTCCGTGACAATGCCCACCGGCATACGCTTGCCGTCACGTTCCTCCACCACGACCACGTTCCCCACGTGGTACTTGCGCATGAGCTCGGCGGCCACCTTGACGGACTCGTCCGTGTTGATCACCACCACTTCGCGATTGCAGACTTCACCCACTCGCATAGACACCTCCCTTGGCCCGGTAAGGGCCTGATCGTCAACCGACGGCGTGCTGCTTGCCCTCGACGTGCACCGTACTCGCCGTCGGCCCTTCCTCTCCCTGCACCTCGACGAAGCGCACGGACTCGCCGCCCTCGAGCTTGTCGAAGTCGTAGTCGACCACGCTGTTGCGGGTGAAGGAGACCTCCCGCCCGTCCGCCGCCAGAATCACGCCGTATCCCGTGGCCGGCGCCAGTTCGATGATCCGGCCATGCGGCGGCGTCTCGTGATACTTGACCTCGCCGCGCTGCTTGGCCGCGTAGGCCTGCAGCTGCTTCCCCATCGCGTCGAAGGCGTCACGCACGGCCACGTAGGGGTCCTCGTGCGCGTACTGGTTTCCGGGATCGCGGCTCACCGCCAGTTCCCGGTTGGGGACGGTCAGGTCGATGCGGGCGTTGTACAGGTTTCCCTTGTGGTGTCGCCGATGGTCTGCCTCGACCACCACGTGGCAACTCATGATGCGATCGAAATAGCGATCCAGCTTGTCGGCCTTCTCTCGAATCATGTCCTCCAGGGTCTGCGACCGATCCATGTTCCGGAACACGATTTCAAGGGGTAACTTCATTGCACGCTCTCCTGCACATCTCGTGGATGGCCAAACGGTTGAGCCCGACAGGGGCACGAACACGGGGCATGAAGTGAGTGTAGGACAGCTTTCGCCGATCACACGGCAGATGGTCGTCTCGCTAGACGGATGGCCGGAACGGTGGTCACGACCGGGGGAAAGACTAGAAGCGGTACTCGGCCGAGACACCGATCGTGTTGATCTGCAGCCGGTTGGACTGGGGCAGTTCCTCGGCCTCGTGGTGGGACAGCCCGAGCCGAATGTCCAGCGCCCCGAAGCGTCGACCGGCTTGCAGCGCGACGCTGCGGCGAAATTCCATCGCGTGGTGGGAGACGCGGCGCCCGTCGGCCGCCACCTCGAACGCTCGTCGGCCTGCCAGCCCCAGGGTGCCGTGCCAGGGACCGCGTTGCGCGCCGATCTTCAGGTAGGGAGCGAGATAGTGATCCCGGGCGTTGGCGATGTAGACACTTCCGCCGTTGTCATCGAGACGCTGGTAGCCGGCTCCGACGGCGATGCTCAGTCGCATGCCTTCGAGCGGAATCCCCCGGATGATGCCGGCCTTGATCTGCGACACCGAGAAATCGTCGTAATCGCTGTAGTGGTAGCCGGCCTTGACCGCCGTGTTCGGGACCAGGCCACGGTACAGGAACGTGGTGCCGTAAACCTGCCCGCCATCGGTCGGCGCGAGATTGTCGTCGATCACCAGGTAGCTCAGTCCCCAGTCGATATCGGGTGTCAGGCTGAAACCGACATCGACGTGGTACTTCTCGACCCGCAGATCCCGCGGAGCAAACCGGTCGATCGACGCACGCTGGTAGCCGGCGCCGAGGCGCCAGCGGTCGAACGACCGGTCAATGATCAGCCTGTCCTCCCGCGCACTGCTCTTCTCGGCCGAGCCGTTGTAGTTCTTGTACAGGCTACCTACCTGCACGCCGAGGTCACCGCTGCCGAAGGCCAACGGCGAGAGCAGGAGAAGGGAGAAGAACAGGAGATGTCCTGACGGTTTTTTCATCATGGCTTTTCCGCGATGGATCCCGGCAGGACGATGCCTGCCACAACGGGACGGCGCTCTGGGCGCCGGCCGTTGTGGCAGTCTAATAACTCGTGTTTATTGTTACAAGATAACGTTTATCAGGAAGCTTATCCGGTCAGTTGCATGAACAACCGCGGCAGCGCCTCGGGCAGTCGCTCGACCCGGTCGACCACGGTGTGGTGATGACCGAAGATGTCGGCCACATACTCGTCCGCGCGCGGGTCGAGGCTGATGCACCACGTGAAGATGCCGTCGGCATCCAGCGACTTGACCGCCTCGCGGGCATCGGCGATCAGCCGCCGGGGATCACGCACGTCCACGTCGTGAGGCTCGCCATCGGTGAGCACCAGCAGCAACTTCTTGTCGCTGCGGCGGTGAGAGAGGAAATGGCCGGCGTGGCGGAGGGCCGCCCCCATGCGGGTGGACATCCCGGCCTCCATGCCCGCCAGACGAGACTTGACGTCCGCCCCCCAGGGCTCGTCAAAACCCTTGATGTGGCGGTAGCGCACTTCGTGGCGCGTGTTGGAGTCGAACCCGGCGATCGCCAGGGGATCCCCGAGCGCCTCCACCGCCTGGCCCAGCAGGGAGACCGCGGTCTGGCTGAGCTCAAGGATGGTCTGGCTCGAGCCCTCGGGGCGCTCGCCGATGGAAGCGGAAAGGTCCACCAGAAGCGAGACGCTGATATCGCGCTCGGCCGGACGGTGACTCATGTTGACCCGGGGGTCGGGCTCGGCCCCGCTGCGCCGGTCGATCATGGCCCGGATGGCCACGTCCAGGTCCAGTTCGCCTCCCTCCTCCTGGTAGCGAACGCGCTCGCGGTTCTGGGGTTTCAACAGGTCGGCGACCTGACGAAGCTGCTTGGCCAGTCCCTGGTGCTTCTCCAGCAACGCGTCGACATGTGCGGCCCGGCCGGAAGGGTGAAGGCTGTCGAACACGCTGACCCAGTCGGGACGGTAAAGCCGACCCTCCGAGTCCCACTCGGGATAGAGTCGCGGCGGCAGGGCGTAGTCCCGCCCGGGCTCGTCGTCATCTGCGCGGGCGGCATGGCGGTCGAACAGCTCCTCCTCGTCACCCTCCTCGATGAACCGCCACAGGTGGCGATTGTCATCCCGAAACTCGACCCGTTCGGGCGGGAACCACACCTCGGCGAAGGCATCCGACGGGCGTCGGGTGCGCGCCATGAAGGCCACGCCCAGCTCGGCGGCATCCCGAGTGCGCGAGTTACCTTCCGCCATGCGCTCGTGGAATCGGGCCACGAACTCGTCGATGACCGTGTCCTCGTACCCGTGGCCGCCGGGATCGAGCAGCGCGTAGGAAAGCATCATCAGCCGGTGGTTCACGCAAGACTGCCGTGCGGGGTCGCAGGCATCCGCCTCCACCCGGGGGTGAAGGGCCAGGAAAAGCCGGCGCAGGCCCGGGTAACGTGCCATCGCCAGGTATTCCACCCGGGCGTCCTCGAAGACCTCCATGGCCAGTCGCTGCATGGGGCTGTAGTTGTCGGCGACGATCGTCTCGCTCCACTGCCGGTGAGCCATCATGTGGGCAAGCAGTGCCCGGTAACGATCGATGCCCGAGATGCCCCCGTGATCGTCGAAGAGATCGGGAACACGCAGCCCGTGCTCGTCGAAATACGGGCGCTGCGGGGTCTCCGCCTCCAGCGTCGGGTACGGCACGAGGGGCTCGTCGGCCGCCCACAGGGCCTGCAGGTAGTAGCCCAGTCGGCGCTCGTTGTCGGCCAGCAGGGTGCCGTGCCGCTCGCGCTGAAGGACGGTACGGCTGTCCGCCGAATCGAGGCCGAAGTAGGCCTTCAGGCCATCGGGGTCGTTGGCATGCACCCGGGCGCCGAAGCGGGCCCAGTTGGCCAGCCCGGCCAGGTTGAGCCAGGCCAGCACCCGGGGAGCGGTCTCGAAGAAGCGATCCAGCACCGGGCTGGGGTGGATGGCATGGTGGCCGTGGATCGACGGCGTGGTCTCGCGCATGACCTCCAGGCCGAGGTCGAGGAAGGCCTGCATGGCATCACGGCTTTCCAGCCGCCGCGCCACGGGCAGCATGGACTGCAGGAACGGCACCACCGCCGGCGCGTTGGTGGACGTGGCCAGCTTGTAAGCGTAGTGGGCCAGATCCCCAATCATGGCCTCGCCCACCAGTACCGCCGTGTCAGGCCCCTCCTCCAGGTACACGAGAACTGGCTCGACCCCCTGCCCCATCATGCACAGCAGGTTGGCGCCCTGGAGGAAGTCGTCCATGGCCCGGTCTGAAGCCAGCTTCTCCAGAGCGTTGCTCAGACAGGGATCGAAGATCTCCCGAGCCTGGTCGAAGCCGCACTTGAAGCGGTCGCGATAGGCCTGACGGATCGAGTCCTTGGGCATCGGTCGGCTCCCCGGCTCAGCCGAAGACGGTGTCGATGGCGTGATACAGCGTATCCCGGATGTCGGAATCGTCCGTCAGCGGCACGACCATGGCCATGCGGGCCGCCTCCGCCGGCTCCATGCCCTTGCCGATCAGGGTAGCCGCGTAGACCAGCAGCCGGGTGGAGATGCCCTCGGCCAGACCGTGTCCCTTGAGGTTGCGCGCCGTGTCGGCAACCTGCACCAGCTTGGCAGCCGTGTTCTCGTCCAGGCCGGTCTCCCCGACAATGATCTCCCGCTCGACGTCGGCACCCGGGTAGTCGAACTCGAACCCGGCGAAACGCTGCTTGGTGGACTGCTTGAGGTCCTTCATCAGGCTCTGGTAGCCGGGGTTGTAGGAGATCACCAACTGGAAATCCGGATGCGCCTCGACCAGTTCGCCCTTCTTGTCCAGCGGCAGGTTGCGGCGATGGTCGGTCAGCGGGTGGATGACCACCGTGGTGTCCTGGCGGGCCTCGACGACCTCGTCGAGATAGCAGATCGCCCCGAAGCGCGCGGCCTGGGTCAGCGGGCCGTCCACCCAGCGGGTGCCCTCGGCGTCGAGCAGGAAGCGCCCGACCAGGTCGGCGGCGGTCATGTCCTCGTTGCAGGCGACCGTGATTAGCGGTTTGCCCAGCTTCCAGGCCATGTACTCGACGAACCGCGACTTCCCGCAGCCCGTCGGGCCCTTGATCATTACCGGCATCCGGGCCGAGTAGGCGGTCTCGTAGGCCGCGACCTCACGGCCCTGCGCCTGGTAGAAGGGTTCCTCGGTAACGCGGTACTGCTGGATGTCGAATGGTTCGCTCATTGCCTGACCTGTCTGCTTGCGTGAGTACTGTCCCATTCCCCAGCGGACTCATTGCCGCAGAGAAACGCTCGGGAATGGGGGAAAGAAAAGACCGCCCCGAAGGAGCGGTCGGATTGTGGACGGACGGCAGCGACCGTCCGTCGAAGCCGGGCTTACTTGTGTACGCCTAGCTTCTCGCGCCAGCCCGGGAAGATGGCGTCGGCGTCGTGCGGGAAGGACTCGAACGCCCGCGCGAATTCCTTGTGCTCCTTGGCGAACTCGATCGGGTCGGCACCGGCCTTCCAGCACTCGTAGGCCTGGCGCAGGGAGGTAGCGCCGGCAGCCGGGGAGTCGATGTGGCCGTAGGCGCCGCCACCGGCGGTGTTGATCACGTTGGCGTGGCCCAGGTTCTCGAAGAAGCCCGGCAGACGCAGCGCGTTCATGCCGCCGGAGATGATCGGCGTGGTCGGCTTCATGCCGTACCACTCCTGGTGGTAGACCGGGCCGTCGACGGAGTCGCGCTCGATCATGTAGGCAATGTCGCGGTCGTCCTTGCCGCCTTCCATCTTGCCGTAGCCCATGGTGCCGACGTGGATGCCGGACGCACCCTGCAGGCGGGACATCTTGGCCAGAACGAAGGCGGTGTAGCCGCGCTTGGCGGACGGCGAGGTCACGGCACCGTGACCGGCACGGTGGTAGTGCAGGTACTGGTTCGGGTACTGGCGACGGGCGGTGGTGATCATGCCCGGGCCGCCGACGTAACCATCGACCAGGAAGGCCACCTTGTCGGCGTCCTCGCCGAAGGTCTCGAGGATGAAGTCGGCGCGAGCGCACATCTCGAAGTGGTCGTCGGCGGTGATGTTGGCGGAGAACAGCTTCGCCTCGCCAGTCTCGTCCTGGGCGCGCTTCATGGCATCGGCCACCAGCGGCATGACCTTCTTGAGCGGCGAGAAGGTCTGGTTGCCCTGCGGCTCGTCGTTCTTGATGAAGTCACCGCCGAGCCAGAACTCGTAGGCCGCCTGCGCGAACGGCTCGGGACGCAGGCCCAGCTTCGGCTTGATGATGGTGCCGGCGATGTAGCCGCCGTCGACAACCGGGCGGTCCAGGATGCGCCACATGTCGGAGATGTCCTTGGACGGGCCGTCGAACAGCTCGATGGCACGCTTGGGCATGTAGAAGTCGACCATCTTGGCGTGCTCGACGTCACCCATACCCTGGTTGTTGCCGATGGTCAGGGTCAGGAAGGAGACCAGCATCATCCGGCCGTCGGTCATGTTGCGGTCGAACAGCTCGATCGGATAGGCGATCCGCATGTCCTCGTTGGCCTCGTCGATGTGGTAGACGAGTGCATCGACGCCCTTGGTGAAGTCGTCGGTGGTGGAAACTTCGACGTTGGTGCCCGTGGACGATTCGGCCGCGAAGTGGGCGGCAGTCGCCAGGTAGCCGTGGCCGGGCTGCGGCTTCATCTGGTAGGCGACGAGGATGTGCTTGCCACCGGCAATCAGGTCCTCTTCCTTCAACGTGAGATCGGCGTAACGGCTGGATTGATCGTGAGCCATGGTGTCCTCCGGATTGGCATGAAGCGACGGCGGCCGGGTATGCATCGGCCACCGGGGATGCGTTGCGGAAAGCACCATAATCGGTGGGGTTTATAAATAAAATTCAGAGTTTATAATCAGGCTCAAAATTCTAGCTTATAATCAGTTTTTCTTATGATCAGACTAACCCTGCGCCAACTCGAGATCCTTGAGGCCGTCGCCCACCACGGCAGCTTTTCCCGCGCCAGCAAGGACGTCCACCTCACCCAGCCGGCGGTCTCCATGCAGATCAAGCAGCTCGAGGAATCCCTGGGCCTGCCCCTGTTCGAGCATGTCGGCAAGAAGATCCACCTCACCGAGGCGGGCAAGGAGACCCTGGCGACCAGCCACGCCATCGGCCGGGAGCTCGACAACCTGGAGCACACCCTGGCTGACCTGCGGGGACTGAAGGGCGGAACCCTGAAGGTCTCGGTGGCGAGTACCGCGAGCTACTTCGCTGCGCGGCTGATGGCCCTCTTCCGGCAGGTTCACCCCGAGGTGCGCATCAGCCTGAACGTGGTCAATCGGGCCATGCTGCTCCAGCACCTGACCAACAACAGCGTCGACCTGGCGCTGATGGGACGGCCACCGGAGGGGCTGGGCCTGACCGCCCAGCCATTCATGGACAATCCGCTGGTGGTCATCGCCTCCCCGAGTCATCCGTTCGCGAAGATCCGGAATATCCCCCTCGCCCGCCTTGCCGAGGAACCGCTGGTCGGGCGCGAGCCGGGCTCGGGCACGCGCGGCGCAGTGGAGAATGTCTTCGCCGAGCACGGTCTCGAGCTAAAGGTCGCCATGGAGATGAACAAGAACGAGGCCATCAAGCAAGCCGTGGAGGCCGGCCTCGGTCTTGGGGTGGTCTCCCTGCACATCGTCCAGTCGGAGCTGGCCTCCGGGGAGTTGTGCGTGCTCGACGTGCAGGGTTTCCCGCTGATGCGCGAGTGGTACCTCGTCCAACGCGAGGGCAAGCGCCTCAGCCCGGCCGCGCGGGCCTTCTCCGAGTTCGTGCTCAGCGAGGCGAAGCACGCCGCGCAGCTCGACGCGACGGCGTCATAAAAACGTTTCATCTCAGTGGGATAATGCATCCCCGGTGTTTCCCGACTATAGGTAGTGGTGCGTAACCACCGAATAGGAGAAACATCATGAGCAAGGCTCGCGCAACCCTTCTCGCCGGCACCGTGCTGGCGATCGCATCCTCGCCACTGCACGCCGCCGAGGGGACCTTCGATACCCCGGCCGTGGTCCCGGAAATCGCCGTCAAGGCGGTAGAGGCAGCCGTGGAGGCCTGCCGTGACAAGAACGCACAGGTCACCGCCGTGGTGGTGGGCCCGGGGGGCACGCTCCAGGCACTCAAGCGGGATCGTTATGCCGGCCCGCATTCCGTGCAGACCGCCACGAGCAAGGCCTGGACGGCGGTGAGCTTCCGCACGGACACCATCGAACTGGGCGACAGCACCGGGCCCGGCCAGGCAAGCCACGGCCTCCAGAATCTGGACGGCGTCACCATCCTCGGCGGCGGCAAGCAGATCACCTCGGAGGGCCGGATCGTCGGCGGCATCGGGGTTTCCGGCTCGGCCGATGGCGCCACCGATGACCAATGTGCCGCGGCAGGCATCGAGGCAATCCAGGACGATCTGCTCTAACCCGCCCGGCAACGGGCACACCGATACAAAGAAAGCCCTTCCATCCTGGAAGGGCTTTCCTTCGTTTCAAGGGCCCGTTTATCGTTCCACGGGCCTCGCCGGCTTCAGAAACGGCGGCTGGTGAGCAACACCAATCCGTGATCGGCACCGGCCCTGAGTCGATTGGCCGCGTTCTCCATCCGCATCACGTTGATACCCAGCAGGGTCTTCTTGCCGATACGCTGACGATAACCGAGCTCGTAGTTGCGCGGGGCGTCCGCGCCGTTAAAGCCGATGTCGTCGACGCGATAGGTCACCTGCCCGTCCACGGTCCGCCCGGTGGCCAGTCGCATCGTCGCCTCGCCGCCGGTCAGGTGCAGGGGTTCGCTGGCGACGAAGGCGATGCGCTTGCGCCCTTCATTGAAGTCATAGCTTGCCCCGATCGCCATCTGCTCGACGTCGGCGTTCAGATCGGTGATCACGCTGTGATTCAGCCCCGCCACGGCGCGCCCCGACTGGTAGTGGGCAAAGGCGTTGAAGCCCCCGACCTGCGCGTTCAGCCCCAGTTGCATCAAGCCCACGTCCGAGCCGCCCTGAGTGGACACCCCGCCGGCTCCGGTCATGCCGAGAAAACCGGCCGTTTCGGTCAGGCGCGAATAACCGGCCGTCAGGTCTACGCCATCGACAAGCTCCGCCCTGAGCCCCACGGCGATGTCACTGACCCGGTTCGGGCGGTCCGTCTCCGACAGCGACAGGCGCTTCTCGCCCTGCCAAAAACTCGAAGTGAGGGACAGTGGGCCGCCGAGCGGTACGTCGACGTTCATGCCGTAGGCCGAATCGATCTGGTCGGCCATCGGCGTGTTGCCCGCATAGGAGAGCATCGACATGCCGGTGTATCCGCTCGCGTCCGGCGCGGAGGCTCCGTGGCCGAAGTGATAGACCATCATGCCGACGTCGTGTGAATCAGGATCGGTACCGAAGCCGGCCAGGGCCACCCGGCCACCGGCATCCAATCCCACCGTTTGCATGGTGCCGCTTTCCTCGTCGCGATAGCTGGTCATCGGGTCGAACAGCCCCGCGGTGAGGAACTGGCTCATGCGAAAGCCCAGACCCTGTGTCGGATCCACATACCGATTGACCATGCCCGACAGGTCGGCCGTGTAGTTCCGGCCCAGGTCATCGAACACCTGGACGTCCGACAGGGCGGCCGCGATCTTCTCGCCGGCATCGCCCAGCCCCGCGGGAACGGCCATGGCGGTCTCGTCGATCGGCGCCCCGGAATCGGGGTTGTCGGAGTCGGGCACCGTCGAGGAAACGGCCACCGTCGGTGTGCCGGACGGTTCGAGGGCGGCGGCAACATCCACCCTGCCCTGGCCAAAGTTATACAACCCACAGTCCGTAGCCCCGCCGGCCCCGCAGGAAGTATCGCCGTAATCGTCGTCGGGATTGGCGTTCTGGTTGGCGAAGGTCCGGTCGGCCGTATTGAGAAGGTGTTGTGCTGCCTCTTCCGGCGTCCAGAAATCCCAGTACGCCAGCAAGGTCGCCAGCGCAGCGGACACTTCCGGGGTGGCGACCGAGGTGCCCAATACCTGGGCGTATCCATCCCCCGTCCCGGCCACGGCGGCAGTCTGGTAGCCCTTCGCGACCAGGAATCGTCCCTGGACATCCGCGTTCTCCCCCGCGTAATTGGAATACGAGGCCCGCTGTTCGCTCTCGTCGAGAGCCCCGACGATCAGCGTCTGCGTGTACATGGGGTTGGAACGGTCCCAGGTCGTGTTTGCGTCCAACTCGACCGAGACGTTCGCGCTGGCATTGCCCGCCGCCACGACCGCGACGGCCCGGCTGGCGTCAATGACGCTGAACCTGCCCAAAGACGTGATATCCCCAGATTGCTGCGCGGCGTAGTAATTGGACACGGGATCCACGGCCACGGCATCCATGCTCAGGTTGAGCACCCGGTCACCCGACGAGGCCGCATCGGCAGACGCCCTGAGCACATCCGAGGTGTAGAACGCCGCCCCGTCGTCGGTGAGCGGCAGGCGGTACGACGAAAGCGTGGCGTTGCCGGAATAGCCGATGTCCCGGCCGGCAATGATGCTGGCGACCACCGTCCCGTGACCGTCCGTGTCGGTACCCGGCGCGTTATCCCCGGTGTAGTCGATGCCCCCGCTGTAGATGGCATCCCCGACGTCGTTGTCGCCCTGGAATTCGCGGTGCGCGGTGTCGATCCCCGAGTCGATAACGGCAACGTTCACCGACCCGGCGACCTCGCCATCCGCGGTTCTCTCCACGGTCGCTCGGTTTCCATCGAAGTAATACGAGGGTGTATCGAAGTCGGTCTCGGGGGGAGGCGATGAACTGCCGCCCCCGCAGGCCGTCAACGTGGCCACGGACGTGGCGCTGAACAGGATGAAGATGAATCGCGGATGGGTATGCATGATCACGGCCCTCCCGGTTCCGGCTCGCACTGGCTGGCATCCAGCACGAAGTTGCCGTCCTTGTCGCGGTACCAGATAGCCGCATCCACCGCGATTCCTTCGCGGGTCGGCTTCTTGGTGTACTGGGTGCAGCCTCGGGAATCGACGCCAACCGGAACGAAAATCACGTCAGGGTGTTCATCCGAGACGACCCCGTCGGCACTGGACGTGGGCTCGGGGTCCGAGGGAAGACGGCCATCCTGGGAACAGGCGGTCATCGACAGAGGGATGGCCAGCATGCTGGCCGCAAGGAGCTGCCTGGGTTTCATGGTCTCGATGCCTCCACCATGTTGCAGCCGGCACATCCGGTCTGGTATTAGAGAAAAGCATCAAAATCCGTGACTTGCCAATCAAATCCACTCAAGGACTCACCGTCTCGGCAAATACCCCGGGATTTCTGACCGGGCACGGACACCCCGGCGACTTCGTCGAAATCAGTGCGATTGGGACAGAACCCCGACGAAACAGAACGGAACGCAACACATGACCGTTCTCAAAGCCGTGAGAGAGGATGAAAGTCGCCGGCAACCTGAGGCTGCTTTTCTCTCGACTGTTCCACGTGGAGGGCCGCCTCACTGCTTGAACGTGATGGCGGCAACGAAATATCGTTTCTTCTCATTGACTGGGCTCCGGTTCTAGAGATCGAAGCCGTCTTTTTCGTCATGCTCTATCTGGCAATATGCTCTCCCCTCCACTACTACAAGAAGACCGGCCCGGTGCTGGATCAAAACTGAGGTTGATTGCACTTTGCGGGAAACGCGGCACGGATCTTCAGGAAGAAGTACACCGTTTCGAGGTAACCAGAAGCGATCCGCTTGATGACCTTCGCTCCTCCTCCGGCTGGTTGACGAAGGCGTTGCGAATGCCCTGCGCCATAACCTGCAGGGCAAAGCGCCGGCCACCGCGCTCCGCTTCCACCCAGTGCGCCCGGTCTTCCACTGCCGATCCGTACACCGCCAGCACGGTGGAACCGAGCACCTGCAAACCGGAAGACCACGGGAGGTCCGATGACACGCTTGATCGATTTTCAGCACGCGGACGAGGCGCTGCGCTGGCGAGCCATCAACGATGACGTGATGGGCGGCATCTCCCGAGGTCACATGCAGGTGGAAGACGGCATCGGCGTGTTCAGCGGCGAGATTTCACTCGAAAACGACGGCGGTTTCGCCTCGGTGCGCCGAGAACCCGAGACGTTCGACCTGAGCGGGCAGGCAGGCCTGGCGCTCCATGTGCGAGGCGACGGCCGCCGCTACCAGCTACGCCTGCGCACCAACCGGCTCTTCGATGGTGGCGCCTACCGCGCTCTGTTCCAGCCACCGGCAGGCGCGTGGCAGCGCATCAACCTGCCCTGGCACGAGTTCGAAGCCGTCTTCCGCGGCCGCCGGCTGGAGCACGCCCCGCCGCTCGACCCCGAGGCAATCCAGCAGCTGGGACTGCTTATTGCCGACCGACAGCCGGGGCGCTTCCGGCTGGAAGTGGCGTGGCTAGAGACGATGGACGACGAATCGACGCAGTGATAGGCAACTCGATGCATTGCGTCTTGTCGCCAGACCCGACCAGGCGGCGCGGCACCCTGGCCTGCGTCACCGCGCATCTTGCCTATTCTGATACTAACCTCGAATGAACAGGATGTCCGTCGCCTGCCTGCGACAGTCGATCAGGCAGCGGCCTCCCTGTCTTCCCGCCATCCTGCCGCTACGGATGACAAGCCCGTCCATTGGAGGCATGACCGTGATCACCAAGACCCTCGCACTCAGTCTTATCCTTTTTGGTTCAATCGGATTGGCCAACGCCGATTACAACGACGCCATGCGCCACTTCGAGCAGCAGGAGTACCGCCAGGCACTGCAGCAATTCAGTGACGCGGCCAGAAGCGGCGACCCCGATGCACAGTACATGCTCGGCCGCCTGCATGCGGCCGGCAACGGAACCACTCAGGATTTCGTCCAGGCCCACAAGTGGTACAACCTGGCCGCGGCCCGCGGTCACCGCCATGCCGCCGAGGCACGGGATTCGCTGGCCGAACGAATGACGGACAGGCAGATCGCCGAGGCGCAGCAGGCGGCACGTGCCTGGCAGGCGGAGGGGGCACCGTCTCCGCAGGCGACACCGCAATGGCGGCCCGACGTCGATTCCCTGTCCAATCGGGAAGTCGTGACCGAAATACAACGCGAGCTCAATCGACTCGGCTACGATGCCGGCCCGACGGATGGCGCCATGGGAGACCGAACCCGCTACGCGATAAGCCAGTATCAGGCCGACATGGGCATGACTCGCACCGGGCGCGCATCGACCGACCTGCTGAAACGCTTGCGCCAGACGGAGAAGGAAGATGGGGCCGCGCCTTCCGGGCCGCAAACCGACGCCTATTCCCGCGTCGTCCTGCAGGACGACTTCAGCGACGGAGACTACCGTCGCAATCCACCCTGGACGGTGCTCAGCGGCGATTTCGAGGTCGGTGAGAACGGATTACGCAGCATCGTGGATACACAGCGGGCGAGCGATCGCGAATCCGGCGGTCTGAGCACCGATCGCCCGGAGGAGTTCGGTCTGGCCATGCTGGAGCTGATTCTCGGTCAGACCGGCAGTGACAGGCAGGGCGAGGTAACCACCCCGGTGGTGCCGGCACATATCTTCGTCAATGCGCCCGTCGACAATGCATTCCGAATGGAACTGGAACTCGCCTCCCGCCAGCAGACTGGCAGCCTGGAAATGGGGCTCTTCCAGGGCAACCGGCCCAATGGAACCGGCTATCGCCTGGTGTACTCTGCCGGCTTGCAGCCGGGGCTCAGCCTGTTCAGGCTGATTTCCGGAAACGCCGTGATGGTTGCCCGCCACGACGACAGGCTCGGCCTCGAGGACCAGCGGTTCCACAGCATCGTCTGGACCCGCGACGAGAGCGGACAGATGCAGGTTTACGTCGACGGCCGACGCCTGCTGCGCGTACAGGACACCGGCCTGCGCGACCCCTTCCAGGGCTTCGTGCTCGCAAACCAGGGCGGTGATTACACCCTGCGACGGATCAGGCTCGAGGAGTAGGCGCCCGTAACGGCCCATTCCTGGTGGTGTCGCCCCCCTCCGTTCGCCAGCCGAGCAAATTCTCGGCTGGGCCAGGAGCCGCATTGTTTGGATTCTCCGGATCGTGTTCCCGCCAAGCCACAAGCCGATGTCTGGTGGGTATCCGTTATGTTCCACTCCCGCCCGAATGCCGCCGGGACCAACGTCACTGGCAACACCTCATCAAGGCATTCGTGTCTCGGCCACACCGAACAAGGACACGCAGGGCGTGGCAATCCGACGCCTTGGCACGGGCCGCCATCGTGGAATCGCGAAATCGACCGGCGATGAGAAACAAATAACGTCCCGCACAGAAAAAGGCCGCAACCCTGATGGCTGCGGCCTTTCCGTTTTCTTCCAACCGCCGCCCCGAAACGGGTCAGTGGCTGGGTCGGGAAACCAGAATAACAGGCTGGCTTCCCTCTAGTTTGGTGGAGCCAGGCGGGATCGAACCGCCGACCTCCTGCATGCCATGCAGGCGCTCTCCCAGCTGAGCTATGGCCCCTCGTTCCCGAGGAATGCGCGCATTGTACCGAGCGGACGGAGCCTGTCAACACCCCCTTTGCCACATCCTCGACGTGGAACGTCGACGGCCCGGCCGATCCCGTCCGCACTTACCCAAGCGCACCGTATTTTGATTACATTACGGGTCACGCGCGTGCCCCACCCGCTTGCGGGCGCACGCCAGACAGCCATCCAATATCCGAGGACACGTCATGACATCAAGCACGGATACCAGCGTTCTGTTCGTCTGCATGGGCAATATCTGCCGGTCTCCCACGGCCCACGCGGTATTCGACCGCCTGGTCCAGGAGGCGGGGCTCGCCGAGCGCATCCTGATCGACTCGGCCGGTACGCATGCCTACCACGTGGGCAACCCGCCGGACGAGCGCGCCATGCAGGCCGCCCTCGCCCGCCAGTACCGCATGGACCACCTCACTGCCCGGCAGGTCAGCGAGGCGGATATCGACCGGTTCGATTACGTGCTCGCCATGGACCGCGCCAACCTGGAGATTCTGCACTCGCTGGCCGGCGACGAACGTCGCCACAAGCCGCGACTGTTCATGAGCTACGCGCCGGACTACGGCATCGAGGAAGTGCCTGACCCCTACTACGGCGGGGCACGCGGCTTCGAACAGGTGCTGGACATGGTCGAGGAGGCCGCCGGCAACCTGCTGGAGGATATCCGCGAGCGACACCTCCGCTGAGCACGGCCACTTCCCGCAGACAGAAAAATGCCCCGCGGATTGTCATCCGCGGGGCATTTTCATTTCGGGGCGGGCCGACCTAGCTGCCGCGCCGCTCCTGATCGGGCGTTTCGGCCCGGGTGTCGTCCTTGTCCGACTCGGTCTTCGAGACCTCGGCCTTATCGGCCGCGGGCGTCGGCGCTGGCTGGCGTTCAACTTCGTCGGCCTTGGCCGGCGCGGCCGCCTCCGGAGTCTTGCCCATGTCGGCCGAGGATTCGTCGCTCGTCGGAGCGGCCGGGGCCTTCTCCTCGGGAGCCTGCTCGGCAGGAGCCACCTTTGCCGGCGCCGCCGTTTCGACGCTTTCGGTGCCGGTCGGCTCGGTCCTGGCCGGTTTCGGCTCCGATCTGGCCGGCGCTACCGGTTCGGCGGTCTTGCCACCTGCCGCCGGCTTCTCCGGCGTCGGTGCCTCCTCCGGCTGTTTCCGTTCGGCGGGGTTCGTCGCCGGCTCGCTGCTTGCCGCCGGAGCGTGTTCCTTCTCGGCTGCCGGCCGTGGAGACTGTTCCGTCTCGGCCTTTACCGGCTCGGCGGGCGGGGCCGGCGTGGCGGGAACGGCCTTGGGAGCGGCGGCCCGGGCGGCCTTGGCATCACCGGCCTTGACCAATCGGTCGCTGCTTTCCAGGCGAACCGCGGCATTGGGCGGCAGGTCCTCGGCCACGCCCTTCTTCCTGGAGACGTCCAGCGGCAGATCCGGCCCGTCACTGACCGGCGCGGCGAGCTGCTGCTCGACCATCTGGCGCTCGCGCTCGCCCATCGGCGGCGGCGTGCGGGGCTCACCGCCCTTCGGTCCGCGCTGCGCACCGCCTCTGCCGGCCGGCTTGCCCTTGTCCTCGGGCTTCTCGGCACGGGGCGGCTCGAACTTCGGGGCCTTGCCCTGGGTCTCGGCTTGAGGGGCCTGCTGTGGGGCACCCTGCTGGCCATTGCCACCCCGGCGACCGCGACCCCGACGACGCCGGCTGCTGCGGCTCTTGCTCCGCTGGCCTTCCTGGTCCGCCTTCTCCCCGCGAGCGGCGTCCTTGCCACCCTTTTCCTGGCCGCCCTTGTCCTGGCCGCCTTTTTCCTGGCTGGCCTTGCCCTGCTGGGCAGCGGGCTTGCGACCGGATTTCCCGGAAGGCTTCTCGGTCGCCTTGCGGGCCGACTTGGCCTTCCCGCCGGCCTTCTCCTCGGCGGCCTCTTCCTCGGCACGGGGTCCGAACAACTGTCCGACCACACGACGCAACAGCGAAACCGCGCCGTTGGCCGCCTTGGGACGCGCGGGCTCGACCGCCGCCGCTTGGGCGGCACGTGCCGGGGCCTTCTCCGGCTTCTCGTCGCCTTTCCGGGGCTTTTCCGCTGCCGGCTGCGCCGGGCGCGGGATGGTCTGTACCGCGGCCTTTTCCGCCTGTCGGTGACGCGGCTCGTGGGCGGGCGTCTCCACGGTAAGCGGCTCGATCAATTCCTGGACGTCGCGGCCCTTGGCCTCGGTATCGTCCGAGCGAACTCGCTGGATATCGTAGTGCGGCGTCTCGAGGTTGATGTTCGGGATCAGCAGCAGGTCGACATTGTTGGCCCGCTCGATCTCGTTGATCTGGTCACGCTTCTCGTTGAGCAGGTAGGTCGCCACGTCGATCGGCACCTGGGCGATCACCTGGCCGGTATTGTCCTTCATCGCCTCGTCGACCAGCAGGCGCAGGATGGCCAGCGACAGCGACTCGACCGACCGGATCACGCCCTGCCCGTTGCAACGCGGGCACATGTGCTGACTGGATTCCTCCAGCGAGGCGCGCAGGCGCTGCCGCGACATCTCCAGCAGGCCGAAGCGCGAGATGCGGCTGGTCTGAACGCGGGCGCGATCGTACTTGAGCGAGTCGCGCAGGCGGTTTTCCACCTCGCGCTGGTGCTTGGAGGAGCCCATGTCGATGAAATCGATCACGATCAGCCCGCCCAGGTCCCGCAAGCGCAATTGCCGCGCGATCTCTTCGGCCGCCTCCAGGTTGGTGTTGAAGGCGGTGTCCTCGATGTCCTGACCCTTGGTGTTGCGCCCGGAGTTGATGTCGACCGCGGTCATGGCCTCGGCGACGTCGAACACCAGTTCACCGCCCGAGGGCAGCGTGACGTTGCGTTGGTAGGCGGACTCGATCTGGGACTCGATCTGGTAGCGCGAGAACAACGGCGTGGGATCGTCGTAGAGCTTGATCTTCTCGGCGACCTTGGGCGTGACCATCTGGACGAAGTCCATGGCCTGCTGGTGGATGGTCGGCTCGTCGATCAGGATCTCGCCGATGTCGTTGCGCATGTAGTCGCGCAGCGCCCGGATGATGAGGTTGCTTTCCTGGTAGATCAGGAAGGGGGCCGGGCGGCTCTCGGCGGCCTCGCGGATCGCCGTCCAGACCTGGACGAGATAGTCGAGATCCCACTGGAGTTCCTCGACGTCGCGACCCACCCCGGCGGTGCGCACGATCAGGCCCATGCCAGCCGGCACGTTCAGCTGTGCCAGCGCGGCCTTGATCTCGGCGCGGTCATCGCCTTCGATGCGGCGCGAGACGCCGCCGGCCTTGGGGTTGTTGGGCATCACCACCAGGTAGCGCCCGGCCAGGCTGACCAGTGTGGTCAGCGCCGCGCCCTTGTTGCCACGCTCTTCCTTCTCGACCTGGACGATCAGTTCCTGACCTTCCTTGAGTGCGTCCTTGATGATCGGACGGCCCTTGTCGTCGACCGCCTTGGGGTCGAAGTACTCGGGCGAGATCTCCTTGAAGGGCAGGAAACCGTGGCGATTGGCGCCGTAATTGACGAAGACGGCCTCGAGACTGGGCTCGATGCGCGTGATGGTGGCCTTGTAGATGTTGGCCTTCTTTTGCTCCCGTGACGGGGTCTCTATGTCGATGTCATAGAGGCGCTGCCCATCGACGAGCGCAACGCGGATCTCCTCGGAGTGCGTTGCGTTGATCAGCATTCGTTTCATGAAAATGGTCTCGACGTTTCTGCACGTGCCACGGCAGGCCTTCGGAGGCGCCCGGCAGGTGACTTGACTTGATGGAAACGTCCCGATGCACCGGCTTTCGCCACGCCGCGACCCGCGAGGCCGCGAATGAACGCGACATCGACGGCAGCCGCCCGATCACCATCAGGGGATACAGGGCGACAAGCGGCAGGGAGAAAAGACGGATAAGACGCATTGGATCTCGGGACGTGATACGCGTTGATCGTTCTTGCCACTGTGAACAAGCGGCAGCCCGAGGCGGGTCGTGCCCACCGGCACCCGCCACGGACAGTGGTCGGGAACCGGGGTGCGGGCAAGCGGGGGTCTGGCGCAACACGCGCCGGCATTCGGACTCCCGGGCACTCGCTGGCTGCCGGTGGCCTGCGGCGCGTGCCGTGCCACCTGACTTTTGTCACAGTGCGCTGATACTATCACACTCCGCACGGCGCACCCCGGGAACCTCCGATCGAACCCGAACACCGCCCAAGCGCCCGCTCAGGACACGGCCGGGGAACCCGGCGAGCCCGCGTGGCATCCGGAGGCAGGCAGGGAACTCCGGTCCCGGAAGCCGCGTCTCATTTCCCCGGCCGCGTGCGCCCTCGCCGCCTTCGGCCGGGTGACCGACCCGGCATTCAATCCATACATGACGAGCTCGATGACGGCCCGACGACATCCCGAGATCCCAGCCGCACCCGCCGGCGAGAATCCGCCCGCCGACCGACCGCGCGTCAGGCTGGAGACCGTCGACGAACGCAGCGACGGTCAGCGGCTGGACAACTTCCTCCTGCGCGAACTCGGCGCCCAGCACGACAAGCAGCCTCGCGCGCTGATCTACCGGTTGATCCGCAAGGGCCAGGTCCGCGTGAACAAGAAGCGGGCCAAGCCGCACTCGCGGTTGCACCCGGGCGATGTCGTGCGCATCCCGCCAGTGCGGGACCTGCGTGGCGACCCCTCGGCCGGCAGCACGCGGGCAACCATCCCCTCGGGCTGGCTCGAACGGGTCGAGGGGATGATTCGCCACGAGGACGAGGCGATGCTGGTCATCGACAAGCCCGCCGGCCTCGCCGCGCACGCGGGCAGCGGCTACGACTTCGGCCTGATCGAGCTGTTGCGGGCCGCGCGGCCCAACGCGGGCATGCTGGAACTGGCCCACCGCATCGACCGCGAGACCAGCGGCCTGATCGTGGTGGCAAAGAGCCGCGAGGCCCTGCTGGCCCTGCAGGAGGCCTTTCGCCCCGAGGGCGAGGCGAAGAAGAGCTACCTCCTGGTCTGCCACGGACACTGGCCTCGGGACCTCCGGTCCGTCACCGCCCCGCTCATCAAGGAACAGGGCGAGGGCCGTGCCCACCGCGTGACGGTCGATAGCCGGAACGGCAAGTCGGCGCGCACCGACTTCGAGGTGCTCGCCCGGAACGCGCGGGAGCCCAGGGCAACACTGCTGCGGGCAACCCTGCACACCGGCCGCACCCACCAGATCCGGGTACACTGCCGGCATGCCGGTCACCCGATCGTCGGGGACAGCAAGTACGGCGACCGCAAGCGGGACCGCGAGCTGGGCGGCAAGCGCCCGGGGCTGATGCTGCACGCCCACCGGCTGACCCTGACGCACCCGACCCACCGCGGCCGGCTGACGATCACCAGCGAACCACCACGCGAATGGGCCGGGGTACTCGAACGTACCGGCCTGGACTTGAATTCGCCCCATCCGCCCCAATCAAACTGAACCATGAACGACATCCCGGATTTCACCCGCCGCCCCGAGCACCTCGGCGAGCTGCCGCGACTGGTCATCTTTGACTGGGACGGCACGCTGGCCGACTCGACCGGTCGGATCGTCTCCGCCTTCCAGCGGTCGCTCGAGCAGTTGTCCCATCCGCCGCTGCCCGACGAGGCGATTCGAGGCATCATCGGATTGTCGCTCGGCAACGCCATCGCCGAGCTGCTGCCCGACGTCGACGCCGGGTTCCACGACGCCCTGGCCACCGAGTACCACCGACAGTATTTCGCCATCGAGGAACCGGTCGCCCTGTACGCCGCGGCGGAGGACCTGCTCAAGGGACTGGGCCAGGCCGGCTGCCTGCTGGCGATCGCCACCGGCAAGTCCCGACGCGGGCTCGATCGCGCGCTTGCGCAGACCGGCGCCGGCGACTACTTTCACTGCACCTGGACGGCCGAGGAAAGCCAGTCCAAGCCCCACCCGGCGATGCTTGAGGCCATCCTCGATTACACCGGCAGCCGCCCGACGGAAGCCTGGATGGTGGGTGATACCGATTTCGACCTGCTGATGGCCCGCCATGCAGGTACCCACGCGATCGGCATCACGCACGGGGCCCACCCCCGAGAACGCCTCGTCGCCGCCCGTCCCGACTGGCTCGTCGACCACCTCGCCCAACTCCACGACGCCGAGCGTCACGAGCCGGCCACGGTGACGAAGACGAGCACCTGACCCCGAATCCACTGCAACCCGGACATCCACATGAACGAGCAGAAACCACCCGAAGACCTGCGCATCGACCCGCCCGACGGCCACGACTACACCCCCGGGGACCCGGTGGGCACGGGTCCGGCCCGCCAGCAGGCGAAATCGTCGCCGGAAAAGCCCTCGGACTGGGCCCGTGACGCCCTGCTGGACATGGCCCGCCACGGTCTGATCGAGCAAAGGCGCGCCCGGCGCTGGAAAGTCTTCTTCCGTTTCGTCTCCGTGGCGCTCGTGGTCTGGTCGCTGACGCTGGTCACGCTGCTGTTCACGGCCGGCGACCGCGACCCGCTCTCTCCCACAGAACCCGTGGCGGCCGTCATCGACATCAGCGGCATGATCGCCGCGGGCGAGACGGCCAGCGCCCGGCGGATCGTGCCGGTGCTGGAAAAGGCGTTCGAG
>NZ_JAWLBP010000034.1:0-22872 GCF_041687595.1 Guyparkeria sp.
TCAAGCGATGATCCGGTTGACAATCAAAGCGGACGTGGTGGAACTGGTAGACACGCTATCTTGAGGGGGTAGTGGCGAAAGCCGTGTGGGTTCGAGTCCCACCGTCCGCACCAAACACACTTTTCCGGTTCGATTCGTTATCCTTGTACGCTGCAGCAGTGAGCGTGCAGGGGAGTCGAACGCGCAGAAAAAAACCGCCGGACCCTGCCCGGTGTGTTTCGAGCAAGAGGGTGTCAGATGCTTGAAGGCTACATTCCCATCCTGATCTTCTTCGGTGTGGCCATCCTGTTCTCTCTGGGGCTCCTGGTCGTCGGCCAGGTTCTGGCGCCCAAGCGACCCGATTCGGCCAAGAACGATGCGTACGAGTGCGGTTTTGCTCCCTTCGAGGACGCCCGCATGAAGTTCGACATCCGTTACTACCTGGTCGCCATCCTGTTCATCATCTTCGACCTCGAGATCGCCTTCCTGTTCCCGTGGGCAGTGGCCCTCGAGGACATCGGCGGCTTCGGCCTGGGCGCGATGGCGATCTTCCTCGGCGTGCTGGTGATCGGCTTCATTTACGAGTGGAAGAAGGGGGCGCTGGAATGGGAATAGAAGGCGTTCTTGAGAAGGGCTTTGTCACCACGTCGGCCGACAAGCTGATCAACTGGGCGCGCACCGGCTCGCTCTGGCCGATGACCTTCGGCCTGGCCTGCTGCGCCGTCGAGATGATGCATGCCGGTGCGGCGCGTTACGACCTCGACCGCTTCGGTGTCGTGTTCCGGCCCAGCCCGCGCCAGTCCGACGTGATGATCGTCGCGGGCACGCTGGTCAACAAGATGGCCCCTGCACTGCGCAAGGTCTACGACCAGATGGCCGAGCCGCGCTGGGTCATCTCGATGGGATCCTGCGCCAACGGCGGTGGCTACTACCACTATTCCTACTCGGTCGTGCGCGGCTGTGACCGGATCGTGCCGGTGGACATCTACGTGCCGGGCTGTCCGCCGACGGCCGAGGCGCTGCTCTACGGCATCATCCAGTTGCAGAACAAGATCCGCCGCACCAACACCATCGCGCGTGCCTGACGGCCTGTGGCAAGTATTTTGGGGGCAGCCCGACCTATGAATTTGCAAACGGCCCTGAAAGAGACCATCGGCGATTTCATCGTCGACCAGACCATCGATCGTGGCGAGGTCACCATCGAGGTGGCCGCGGAACACTGGCGCGAAGTCGCCGAGCGGTTGGAAAAGAGCGAAGCGACTCGCTTCGAGCAGTGCGTCGACATCTGCGGCGTCGATTACCTCGAATACGGTCGCGGCGAGTGGGCCGGCGAGGAGACCGTTTCCTACACGGGCTACAGCCGCGGGGTCGAGCCGAACTCCAGCGGCTGGCTCAAGTTCGGTGACGAGCCGGACGCCGCCGATCTGGGTCGCCCGCGCTTCGCCGTGGTCGCCCACCTGCTGTCCTACACGCACAACTGGCGGCTGCGCGTCCGCGTCTACTGCCCGGACGACCAGGCGCCGGCGGTACCCTCGGTGGTCCCGGTATGGTCGGGCGTGAACTGGTTCGAGCGCGAGGCGTTCGACCTGTTCGGCATCCTGTTCGAGGAGCACCCGGACCTGCGGCGCATCCTGACCGACTACGGCTTCGTCGGGCATCCCTTCCGCAAGGACTTCCCGCTGATCGGGAACGTCGAGGTGCGCTACGACGACGAGAAGCAGCGGGTCGTCTACGAGCCGGTGTCGATCGAGCCGCGCGTGCTGGTGCCGAAGGTGCACCGCCAAGACAGCCGCTACATTGACCTCGACGAGGGCTGATAGATGCCGGAAATCGCCAACTACACCCTGAATTTCGGTCCCCAGCACCCGTCTGCACACGGCGTGCTCCGGCTGGTGCTGGAGATGGACGGGGAGACGGTCGTCCGTGCCGATCCGCACATCGGCCTGCTGCACCGCGCCACCGAGAAGCTCGCCGAGAGCAAGCCGTACAACCAGTCGATCGGCTACATGGACCGGCTCGACTACGTCTCGATGATGTGCAACGAACACGCCTACGTGCGTGCCATCGAGCAGTTGCTGGATCTCGAGATCCCGGAGCGGGCCCAGTACATCCGCGTGATGTTCGACGAGATCACCCGCATCCTGAACCACCTGCTGTGGCTGGGGGCGCACGCGCTCGACATCGGCGCGATGGCGGTCTTCCTGTACGCCTTCCGCGAGCGCGAGGACCTGATGGACTGCTACGAGGCAGTCTCCGGGGCCCGTCTGCACGCGACCTACTACCGCCCGGGCGGGGTCGCGCGTGACCTGCCGGACTCCATGCCGCAGTACGAGCCTTCCAAGTGGCACAGCGAGCGCGAGGTCAAGCGCATGAACGAGGCCCGCCAGGGCTCGCTGCTCGACTTCCTGGAGGACTTCACCGAGCGCTTCCCGAAGTACGTCGACGAATACGAGACGCTGCTGACCGACAACCGCATCTGGAAGCAGCGGACCGTCGATATCGGCATCGTCAGCAAGGAGCGCGCGCTGCAGATGGGCTTCACCGGCCCGATGCTGCGCGGCTCCGGGGTCGAGTGGGACCTGCGCAAGCACCAGCCCTACGCGGTCTATGACCAGCTCGATTTCGATATCCCCGTGGGCAAGAGCGGCGATTGCTACGACCGTTACCTGGTGCGCGTCGAGGAGATGCGGCAGTCCAACCGCATCATCCGCCAGTGCATCGACTGGCTGCGCAAGAACCCGGGCCCGGTGATGGTGGAGGACCACAAGGTCGCCCCGCCGCGCCGCGAGGAACTCAAGGCGGACATGGAGTCCCTGATCCACCACTTCAAGCTCTTCACCGAGGGGTATACCCTGCCCGAGGGCGAGGCATACGCGGCGGTGGAGCATCCCAAGGGCGAGTTCGGGATCTACCTGGTTTCGGACGGGGCCAACAAGCCCTACCGCCTGAAGATCCGTGCGCCGGGCTTCGCGCACCTGTCGGGTCTGGATGAGATGTCGCGCGGCCACATGCTGGCCGACGTCGTGGCGATCATCGGCACCCAGGACATCGTATTCGGAGAGGTCGACCGCTGATGAGCGAAAGCAAGCTGGATCTGCTGACCGAGCACTCCCGCGAGGAGATCGATCAGTGGCTGTCGCGCTACCCCGAGGACCGCAAGCAGTCCGCGGTCCTGGCCGCGCTGCGCATCGTGCAGCACCAGAACCAGGGTCACGTCACCGTGGACCTGATGGACGCGATCGCGGAGTACCTCGAGATGGAGCCGATCTCGGTCTACGAGGTGGCCTCGTTCTACTCGATGATCGAGACCAAGCCCTGCGGCCGGCACCACGTGTCGGTGTGCACCAACATCGCCTGCTCGCTGATGGGCTCCGACGAGATCGTCGAGCACTGCGAGAGGAAGCTCGGCATCAAGACCGGCGAGTCCACGGCGGACGGACGGATTCTGCTGAAGAAGGAAGAGGAATGTCTCGCGGCCTGCGGGGGCGGGCCGATGATGCAGGTCGACCATGTCTACTACGAGAACCTGACGCCGGAAAAGGTGGACGAGATTCTCGACAAGCTGGATTGACGCCATGAGTTTCAACTACGCCAGTTCGACGCCGGTCTGTTTCGCCACCCTCGGCCACGAGAAGCCGTGGTCGCTCGAGGCCTATCTCGAGGCCGGTGGCTACCAGGCCTGGAAGAAGATCCTCGAGGAGAAGACCGACCCGGCGCTGATCATCGAGGAGGTCAAGACCTCGAACCTGCGTGGGCGGGGCGGTGCCGGCTTCCCGACGGGGCTCAAGTGGTCGTTCATGCCGCGCAACGCGCCCGGGCAGAAGTACATCGTCTGCAACTCGGACGAATCCGAGCCGGGCACGTTCAAGGACCGCCAGATCCTGATGAACAACCCGCACGCGCTGGTCGAGGGCATGGCGATCGCCGGGTACTCCATCGGCGCGACCCGGGGCTACAACTACATGCGCGGCGAGTTCTCGGACCTGGTCTTCCAGCGCTTCGAGCAGGCCGTCAAGGAAGCCTACGAGTACGGGATGCTGGGCACCAACATCCAGGGCTCCGGCATCGACTTCGATCTGGCCGGCTCGCTGGGCGCGGGTGCCTACATCTGCGGCGAGGAGACCGCGCTGCTCGAGTCCCTCGAGGGCAAGAAGGGCCAGCCGCGCTTCAAGCCCCCGTTCCCGGCCAACTTCGGCCTGTACGGCCGGCCGACCACGGTCAACAACACCGAGACGCTGTCGTCCATCCCGGCGATCATGCGCAACGGCGGGCAGTGGTTCGCCGACCTGGGCGTGCCCAACAGCGGCGGCGTGAAGATCTGGTCGGTCTCCGGCCACGTCAACAAGCCGGGGGTGTTCGAGATCCCGATGGGCACGCCGTTTGCCGAGCTGCTGGAGATGGCCGGCGGGATGCGCGACGGCAAGAAGTGCAAGGCGGTGATCCCGGGCGGCACCTCCTCCCCGGTGATCCCGGGCGAGATCATGCTCGAGACCAACATGGACTACGACTCGATCGCCAAGTCCGGCACCTTCCTCGGCTCGGGCGGGCTGATCGTCATGGACGAGGACACCTGCATGGTCAAGGCGCTGCGCCGCATCGCGCAGTTCTACTACCGCGAGTCCTGCGGCCAGTGCACCCCGTGTCGCGAGGGGACCGGCTGGCTGTTCCGCATGCTCAACCGCATCATCGACGGCAAGGGCACGCTGGAGGATCTCGACCGTCTCGACGACGTGGCCAGCAAGATCGAGGGACGCACCATCTGTGCGTTCGGCGACGCGGCGGCCACACCGGTAAGGAGCTTCATCAAGCACTTCCGGCCGGAGTTCGAGTACTACATCAAGCACGGCCACAGCATGGTCGATGGCAAGGCTGACGCGGCGTGAGCCGTGGCCTGCAACCAGGTTTCCAGGTATGAGTGACGAGCAGATTACCTTTGAAGTCGATGGCATGACCCTCCAGGGCAACCCGGGGGAGATGCTCATCGAGGTGACGGACAAGGCCGGGATCAACATCCCGCGCTTCTGTTATCACCGCAAGCTGTCGATCGCGGCGAACTGCCGCATGTGCCTGGTCGAGGTCGAGCGCGCGCCCAAGCCGCTGCCGGCCTGCTCGACCCCGATCTCCGAGGGCATGAAGGTCTCGACCCGCAGCCCCAAGGCGATCAGTGCCCAGCGCTCCACCATGGAATTCCTGCTGATCAACCACCCGCTGGACTGCCCGATCTGCGACCAGGGCGGCGAGTGCGAACTCCAGGACGTGGCGATGGGCTACGGCGAGGGCGTGGGCCAGTACTCCGAGGCCAAGCGCGTGGTCAAGGACAAGGACATCGGCCCGCTGATCGCCACCGACATGACCCGCTGCATCCACTGCACCCGCTGCGTACGCTTCGGCGAGGAGATCGCGGGCCTCAAGGAACTGGGCGCCACCGGCCGTTCCGACCAGATGGAGATCGGTACCTACATCTCCAAGAGCGTGACCTCCGAGCTTTCCGGCAACGTCATCGACCTGTGTCCGGTCGGTGCGCTGACCGCCAAGCCGTCGCGCTACACGCACCGCCCCTGGGAGCTGGTGCAGCACAAGCACGTTTCGACGCATGATGCGTTCGGCTCGAACCTCTACCTGCATACCCGGGACGCGCAGGTGATGCGCGTCGTCCCGCGTGACAACGAGGCCGTCAACGAGACCTGGATCGCCGACCGCGACCGTTTCGCCTACACGGGTCTGGTCACCGAAGACCGCCTGTCCCGCCCGATGGTCAAGCGCGACGGCGAGTGGAAGACCGTCAGCTGGGAAGAGGCGCTGGAGACGGCCGCCAAGGGCATCCAGGAGATCGTCAACCAGCAGGGCCCGACGGCGCTGGGCGCCCTGGTCTCGCCGAACGCGAGCCTCGAGGAGCAGTATCTCGTGGCCCGCATCGTCCGCGGCATGGGCTCGAACAATATCGATCACCGTCTGCGCCAGACCGACTTCTCCGGTGACGCCAACGACCCGGTCATGCCGTGGCTGGGCATGGACATCCCGGCAATCGCCGGTCTCGACGCCGCGCTGACCGTCGGTCTCGCGGTCCGCGAGGAGGTGCCGCTGTTCGGTCACCGCCTGCGTCAGGCCGCGCTGGACAACGACGCCCGCCTGACCCTGGTGCACCCGTTCCGCCAGGGGCTCACGTTCCCGGCCCGCCAGGTAGCCTCCGACGAGGCCGGCGGTGGCCAGCTCGGCACGCTCATCGCCCTGGTCAAGGCGGCCGGCGGCGAGATCCCGAACTCCCTGGCCAACTGGCCGGAGACTTCGGTCGAGGACGCTTCCGCGATCGTCGCCGAGCTCAAGGAGGGCGATCAGAGCGCCATCTTCCTCGGTGCCGTCGCCCAGAACGCGACCGAGTTCGCCGCGATCCGTGCGCTGGCAAGCGAGCTTGCCCGCCTGACCGACGCCCAGCTCGGCCTGCTGCCCCAGGGGGGCAACGCGGCCGGCGCGTGGCTGGCCGGTGCCGTGCCGCATCGCAGCGCCGGCGGCGCCGAGGCGGTAGGCCACGGCCGGACCGCCGGCGAGATGCTCGCCGAGCCGACCGACGCCATGATCCTGCTGGGCGTGGAGCCCGAGCACGACAGCGCGGCCGGGCAGGCGGCGCTCGAAGCCCTGGAGAAGGCCTCCTGCGTGGTGGCGATCACGAGCTACGTCACCCCGGCGATGAAGCGCTACGCCGACGTGCTGCTGCCAATGGGTACGGCGGTCGAGACCGCCGGGACCTGGGTCAACGGCGAGGGTCGCTGGCAGTCGGTCAACGGCGCGATCCGGCCGCTGGGCGAGTCGCGCCCGGCCTGGAAGGTGCTCCGCGTGATGGGCAACCTGCTCGACCTCAACGGCTTCGAGTACATGGCGGTCACCGAGATCCGTCGCGAGTTGCAGTCGCATTGCCAGGACGTGGCGCTCGACAACCGGACCGTCGGCCTGGAACAGGCCCGCTTCGAGCTGCCGGCGCGCGAGACGGAGCAGGGCGGCTACCGTCGCGTGGCGGCCGTCGGCATGTACAACGGTGACCCGGTGGTTCGCCGCTCGGCCGCATTGCAGGGCACCGAGAAGGCCGAGCTGCAGCGTCACGTACTGGTCAACCCGACCGATGCCGAGCGCGAGGGCTGGGAAGACGGCGCGACGGTGACCGTCGAGCAGGACGGCGCGAAGGCCGAGCTCCCCCTGCGCATCGATGACAACGTCAGCCCGGGCACCGTGGTGGTGTTCAGCGGCGCGCATTGTGATGCGCTGGCACTGCGTGCCGGCCGGGTCGAGATTCACATGGAGGTGGCCGCATGATCACCGAATGGCTTTCCCCGGTCATCGGGTGGATGTCGCCCGGCTGGCAGTACTTCGTCGTCCACGTTCTGCTGACGCTGGTGATCGTCCTGCCGGTCGTGGTCGCCGTCGCCTACCTCACGCTCGCCGAGCGCAAGGTCATCGGTTACATGCACGTGCGTATCGGTCCGAACCGGGTCGGTCCGCGCGGGCTGTTCCAGCCGTTCGCGGACGTGTTCAAGCTGATGTTCAAGGAGGTGATCACCCCGACGGTCGCCAACAAGTTCGTCTTCTACCTCGCGCCGATCCTGATCCTGGTGGCCGCGCTGGTCGCCTGGGCGGTCATCCCCTTCGACGACGGCTGGGTGCTGGCCGACATCAACGCCGGCCTGCTGTACGTGCTGGCGATCGGCGCGGCCGGCGTCTACGGCGTGATCCTCGCCGGCTGGGCGTCCAACTCCAAGTACGCGCTACTGGGCGGCATGCGCTCGGCGGCCCACAAGGTGGCCTACGAGCTCGCGATGGGCTTCGCGCTGGTCGGCGTGCTGATGGTTTCCGGCAGCCTGAACCTCTCGGAGATCGTGCGTGGCCAGGAGGGCAGCATCATCCACTGGTACTGGCTGCCGCTGCTGCCGATGTTCGTGGTCTATTTCGTCTCGGGCGTGGCGGAGACCAACCGCGCGCCGTTCGACATCTCGGAAGGGGAGTCCGAGATCGTCGCCGGCTTCCACGTCGAGTACTCGGGGATCGCCTTCGCCCTGTTCATGCTGGCCGAGTACGCGAGCATGATCCTGATCTCCGCGCTGACCGCGGTCCTGTTCCTCGGGGGCTGGCTGTCGCCGTTCCAGGGCACGTTCCTGGAGCCGGTGTTTGCCTTCGTGCCGGGCATCGTCTGGTTCTTCCTGAAGATCTCCTTCCTGCTGTTCGTGTTCATCTGGCTGCGGGCGACCTTCCCGCGGTTTCGATACGACCAGATCATGCGCCTGGGCTGGAAGGTCTTCATCCCGCTGACCATCTTGTGGATCGCGGTCGAAGGCGTGTTCTTCTATTACGAACTCGGCCCGTGGTTCGGCTAAGGGGTAGCTTGCAATGAACGCGATCAAGCATTTCTTCAAGACCTGGTTCCTGTGGGAGCTGTTTCTCGGGCTGTCGGTGACCGGCAAGTACTTCTTCGGTCACAAGTACACCGTGCAGTACCCGGAGGAGAAGACACCGCAGTCGCCCCGCTTCCGTGGCCTGCATGCCCTGCGTCGTTACGCGAACGGCGAGGAGCGGTGCATCGCCTGCAAGCTCTGCGAGGCCGTTTGCCCGGCGCTGGCGATCACCATCGAGTCCGAGCAGCGTGACGACGGTACGCGCCGTACCACGCGCTACGACATCGACCTGTTCAAGTGCATCTACTGCGGCTTTTGCGAAGAAGCCTGCCCGGTGGATTCCATCGTCGAGACAAGGGTTTACGAGTACCACTTCGAGAACCGTGGCGAGAACATCATGACCAAGGAGAAGCTCATGGAGATTGGTGATCGCCTCGAGCCGCAGATCGCGGCCGACCGCCTCGCGGACGCCGCCTACCGCTAGGTGGTCTCGGGATACCCGCGGGCGCCGGGACGTGGTAACGTCCGCCGGCGCCGAACGCGGTGATCAGGACAAACAACAGAACAAAGGTCAACCGGCTACGGGGCGGTGATCCGCCTCCAGCAGAAGGATAGTCATGTCGCTCTATCAGATCCTCTTCTACGTGTTCGCCTCGGTGGCGGTGATCGCCGCCGCCCGGGTCGTGACGGTGAAAAACCCGGTGCACGCGGCGCTCTACCTCGTGCTGACGTTCTTCTCCACCGCGCTGATCTGGGTGCTGATGGAGGCCGAGTTCCTCGGTATCGTGCTCCTTCTCGTCTACGTCGGGGCGGTGATGGTGCTGTTCCTGTTCGTGGTGATGATGCTCGACGTCAACATCGCCCCGTTACGCGAGGGCTTCATCCGCAACCTGCCGGTGGGCGTGTTCGTGGCCCTGGTGATGATCATCGAGCTGGCGCTGATCCTCGGCCCGGCGAGCTTCGGCCTCGAGCTGTACCCCTCGCCGGAGCCGGCGCCGGCCGATGCCGGCAACACGCTGGCGATCGGGCAGGTGCTCTATACCAAGTTCGTCTACCCGTTCGAGATCGCGGCATTCATCCTGCTGGTGGCCATCGTCGCCGCGATCGCCCTGGCGCATCGTCGCCGGCCGGGCGTGCACTACCAGGACATCGACGCCCAGGTGCGTGTCCGTGCCGCCGACCGCGTGCGCATTGCCCAGCTTGATGCGGACAAGACCCGCCGGGGCGACATCGCCGGCGACGAGGCCAACAAGGAAAAGGAAGAGTCATGATCAGCCTGTCCGAATTCCTGATCTTCGGCGGCCTGCTGTTCTCGATCAGCGTTGCCGGGATTTTCCTCAACCGCAAGAACGTGCTCGTGCTGCTGATGGCCATCGAGCTGATGCTGCTCGCGGTGAACGTCAACTTCGTTGCGTTCTCGCACTTTTCCGGCGACATCGACGGACAGGCGTTCGTCTTCTTCGTGCTGACGGTGGCGGCGGCCGAGGCGGCGGTCGGTCTGGCGATCCTCGTCACCCTGTTCCGCAACCGGCGCACGATCAACGTCGAAGACCTGACCGAGATGAAGGGCTGATCCCATGGAAAAGATGTATCTTGCCGTCGTACTCGCCCCGCTGATCGCCTCGATCATCGCCGGCCTGTTCGGGCGCCAGATCGGTCGGGCCGGCGCGCACTGGGTGACCATCATCGGCGTGGCGATCTCGTTCGCCGCCTCGTTGTACGTGTTCTACATGCACGTCTTCGGCGGGCTTTCCACCTTCGACGGCACCGTCTACACCTGGATTGCATCCGACCTGTTCGAGTTCAACATCGGCTTTTTGGTCGACAACATGACCGCGATGATGATGGTCGTGGTCACCGGCGTGTCCCTGATGGTGCACATCTACACCATCGGCTACATGCAGGACGACCCGGGCTACCAGCGGTTCTTCAGCTACATCTCGCTGTTCACCTTCTCCATGCTGATGCTGGTGATGGCGAACAACCTGCTGCAGCTGTTCTTCGGCTGGGAGGCGGTCGGCCTGGTCTCCTACCTGCTGATCGGCTTCTGGTACAAGCGCGAGTCGGCGATCTTCGCCAACCTCAAGGCGTTCCTGGTCAACCGCGTGGGCGACTTCGGCTTCCTGCTCGGCATCGCGATGATCCTGATGTATGCCGACACGCTGCACTACGCCAC
Source organism: Guyparkeria sp. (assembly GCF_041687595.1). Taxonomy (NCBI): domain Bacteria; kingdom Pseudomonadati; phylum Pseudomonadota; class Gammaproteobacteria; order Chromatiales; family Thioalkalibacteraceae; genus Guyparkeria; species Guyparkeria sp. Next base: position 10,534 of record NZ_JAWLBP010000034.1, read on the forward strand.
GCTGTTCGAGCGCCTGCCCGAGCTGGTCGACATGAAGGTCGAGTACCTGCCGGGCGTCGAGTGGTCGGTCGTCTCCGTGATCGCGATCCTGCTGTTCATCGGCGCGATGGGCAAGTCGGCCCAGGTTCCGCTGCACGTGTGGCTGCCCGACTCGATGGAAGGCCCCACGCCGATCTCCGCGCTCATCCACGCGGCGACCATGGTGACCGCCGGCATCTTCATGGTGGCGCGCTTCTCGCCGCTGTTCGAGCTCTCCGACGCGGCGCTGTCCTTCATCCTCGTCATCGGGGCGATCACCGCGCTGTTCATGGGCCTGCTGGGCATCGTGCAGAACGACATCAAGCGGGTCGTCGCCTACTCGACGCTCTCGCAGCTCGGCTACATGACCGTCGCGCTGGGCGTGTCGGCCTACAGCCCGGCGCTGTTCCACCTGATGACGCACGCCTTCTTCAAGGCGCTGCTGTTCCTCGCCGCCGGTTCGGTGATCATCGCGCTGCACCACGAGCAGGACATGCGCAAGATGGGCGGCCTGGCGAAGAAGTTGCCGATCACCTTCGTCACGTTCCTGATCGGGGCGCTGGCGCTGATCGGTTTCCCGGGCACGGCCGGCTTCTACTCCAAGGAGTCGATCATCTACGCGGTCGAGGCCTCGACGCTGCCGGGCGCGACCTTCGCCTACTGGGCGGTGTTCGCCGGGGTGTTCGTCACCGCCTTCTACACCTTCCGGATGATGTTCCTGGTGTTCTTCGGCCAGCCGCGCATGACCGACGAGGAGTACTCGCACGTCAAGGAGACGCCGAAGGTGGTCACCGTGCCGCTGATCCTGCTCGCCGTGCCCTCGCTGGTGATCGGGTTCCTCGTGATCGAGCCGATGCTGTTCGGCGGCTACTTCGACGACTCGATCCGCGTGCTGGCTACCCACGGTGCGATGGCCGCCCTCGAAGCGCAGTTCCACGGTGCCTGGGAGATGTTCCTGCATGGCTGGGCCACGGCCGTGGTCTGGATGGCACTGGCGGGCGTGGCGCTGGCCGCCGTGATGTACCTCGTCGCGCCCAGGACCCTCCCGGCAGCGGCCGCCAAGGCGCTGGCCTGGCCGCGCCGGGTGCTCGAGGAGGGCTACGGCTTCGACTCGTTCAACAACACCGTGATCGCCGGCGGCTCGCGCATGCTCGGCCGCGGCCTCTGGCGCGGCGCCGACCTGCGCGCGATCGACGGCTGGCTGGTCAACGGGTCGGCGGCCGTGATCGGCCGCATGGCGCAGATCTGGCGCCGTGCCCAGACCGGCTACCTCTACCACTACGCGTTCGTCATGATCCTCGGCCTGATCGGCCTGATGACCTGGATCGTGTTCCTGAACCCGTAACGACAGAACACATACGAAGGATAACGGTTCGATGCTCACTTCCTGGCCGATACTGAGCCTGCTCGTCTGGCTGCCGATTGCTGCCGGTCTCGCCGTCATGCTGTTCGGTGAACGCCGTGCGGACGGTGCGCGGTGGTTCTCCCTGATCGTCTCCGGGGCGGTGTTCCTCGTCAGCCTGCTGCTGATCGTGGGCTTCAACACCAGCACCGCGGCGATGCAGTTCGTCGAGCACGTGCCCTGGATCCCCGCCTTCGGCATCAACTACGCCCTGGGCGTGGACGGCATCTCCATGCCGCTGATCGTCCTGACCACCTTCACCACCGTGCTGGTGGTGATCGCGGCCTGGGAAGTGATCAAGGAGAAGGCGCACCAGTACATGGCGGCCTTCCTGATCATGGAAGGCATGATGAACGGCACCTTTGCCGCGATGGATTCCATCGTCTTCTACTTCTTCTTCGAAGGCATGCTGATCCCGATGTTCATCATCATCGGGATCTGGGGTGGCCCGCAGCGGGTCTACGCGACGATCAAGTTCTTCCTGTACACCTTCCTCGGCTCGGTGTTCATGCTGGTCGCGCTGATCTACATGTACTTCCAGTCGGGCAGTTTCGCCATTCCGGTGCTCCACGAGCTGCCGCTGACGCTGACCGAACAGATCCTGATCTTCCTGGCGTTCCTGATCGCCTTCGCGGTCAAGATCCCGATGTGGCCGGTGCACACCTGGTTGCCGGACGCGCACGTCGAGGCGCCTACCGGCGGCTCGGTGATCCTGGCGGCGATCATGCTCAAGATCGGGGGGTACGGCTTCCTGCGTTTCTCGCTGCCGATCACACCGGACGCCGCGGCGACGCTCGACTGGCTGATGATCGCGCTGTCGCTGATCGCGATCGTCTACATCGGCCTGGTGGCGATGGTCCAGTCGGACATGAAGAAGCTGGTCGCCTATTCGTCGATCTCCCACATGGGCTTCGTCACGCTGGGCATGTTCGTGATCTTCATGATCGTCGCGAACCCGGACAACGCGAGTGCCAGCGGGGTGACCCTGGCGCTCGAGGGCGCGATGGTCCAGATGATCTCCCACGGCCTGATCTCGGCGGCGATGTTCCTCTCGATCGGCGTGCTCTACGACCGCCTGCATACCCGGGACATCTCGGCCTACGGCGGGGTGGTCAACACCATGCCCTGGTTCGCGGCACTGGTGGTGGTGTTCGCCATGGCCAACGTCGGTCTGCCGGGCACCTCGGGCTTCGTCGGCGAGTTCATGGTCATTCTCGCCTCGTTCAAGGCGCATTTCTGGATCGCGCTGGCCGCGGCCCTGACCCTGATCATCGGCGCGGCCTACACCCTGTGGATGGTCAAGCGCGTGATCTTCGGCGAGGTGAAGAACGAGGGCGTGAAGACGCTTGACGACCTGAATTTCCGCGAGGCATGGATCCTGGGCGTGCTCGCCTTCCTGATCATCCTCATCGGTGTCTGGCCGAACCCGCTGGTCGAGGTGATGCACGCTTCGATCGAGAACCTGGCGCAACAGGCGCTGACCACCAAGTTGTAAGACGTTCCCTATGACACTCGCCTCACTGAACCTGCAACCGGTCCTTCCCGAAATCGTCCTCGCGGCGATGGCGTGCCTGATCCTGCTCGTCGACCCGTTCCTGCCCAAGCGGGGACCGTCGGTGAGTTTCGGGCTGTCGATCCTGACGCTGATCGCGCTGTTCGTGATCACCCTGGTCCAGATGGACGAGGGCGTGCGGATGAGCTTCGACGGCATGGTGGTCAACGATCCGATGGCCGACGTGATGAAGCTGTCGGTCTACGTGCTGGTCGCGGCGGTGTTCGTCATCTCCCGGGCGTACCTGCGCCAGCGGGGCATCGACAAGGGCGAGTACTACATGCTGGGCCTGTTCGGCGTGCTCGGCATGATGATCACGATCTCGGCCAACCACCTGCTTCTGCTCTACCTGGGCCTCGAGCTGCTGTCGCTGTCGATGTACGCCATGACCGCGTTCAAGCGCGACGACGGCCGGGCCTCCGAGGCGGCGATGAAGTACTTCGTCCTCGGGGCGCTGGCCTCCGGCATCCTGCTTTACGGCATGTCGCTTCTCTACGGCGTCACCGGCGACCTGACCCTGACCGCGATCGCCGATTCCGTCGCCGGCGGCGAGGACTCGATCGTGCTCAAGGCCGCCGTGGTGCTGATCGTGGTCGGTGCGATCTTCAAGATGGGCGTGGCCCCGTTCCACATGTGGCTGCCCGACGTCTACGAGGGCGCCCCGACGGCGGTGACCATCTACCTCGCCGCCGCGCCGAAGATCGCCGCGCTGGCGCTCATCCTGCGCCTGCTGGTCGACGGCATGGGCCCGCTGTTCGCCGATTGGCAGCCCATGCTGATCGTCGTGGCCATGCTGTCGATGGCCATCGGCAACGTGGTCGCGATCGCGCAGAACAGCTTCAAGCGGATGCTGACCTACTCGACCATCGGCCACGTCGGTTTCATCCTGCTTGGCGTGCTGGCCGGCACGGCGACCGGTTACTCCGCGGCGCTGTTCTACACGATCGCGTATGCCGTGATGACCATCGGCGGTTTCGGCATCATCCTGCTGCTCGCTCGCCAGGGATTCGAGGCCGAGAGCCTCGACGACCTGAAGGGCCTGAACGATCGCAGCCCGGTGATGGCCTTCGTCTTCCTACTGCTGATGTTCTCCATGGCCGGGATCCCGTTCACCTTCGGCTTCTGGGCGAAACTTGCCGTGCTGCAGGCTGTCGTAGGGGTCGGGCTGTGGTGGCTGGCCACCTTTGCCGTGGTCACGGCCGTGATCGGGGCCTTCTACTACCTGCGGGCGGTGAAGATGGTCTACTTCGACGAGCCGGTCGACCGCAGCCCGATCGAGGCGGACGTCAACGTGCGTGGCGTGCTTGCCCTGAGCGGCCTCGCCATGCTGGTGTTCGGCCTGTACCCGACCGGGCTGACGGCACTGACCGCCGGCGCGTTCGGACTCTGAGGAACCTCCGCGCGAACCGAGGTTCCCTAATCACGGGCCAATACGGCCCGGTCACCGCAACGAGGTCTCCATGATCCCCGACTGGATCGTCATCGCCTACCTGCTGTCCCTGCTCGTCCTGGCCAACCTGCCGTTCGTCAACCAGCGCCTGTTCCTCGTCGTTCCCGTGGCTGCAGCCGGCAAGCTCAAGTCCTTCTGGTGGCGACTGGTCGAGTGGGTGACCTACTTCGTCATCGGCATGGCGCTGGGCCTGTACATCGAGTACGCGCTGACCGGCATCGAGGCGAAGGACTGGATCTTCTGGTCGGTGGCGGCGAGCATCTTCGCCGTGTTCTCGGCACCCGGCTTCATCTGGCAGTACCAGTTGCGAAAGCACCTTCAGGCCTGATCTCGTCACGGCCCAACGCAAAAAGGCGAACCCTTTGGTTCGCCTTTTTGCATTTCCGCGGCCCGTACGCCGACTCCCGTCGGGTCCGGGATGCCCCTACATTCGCTGCAGGAGCAGTCGGGCGCTCTCGACATACCGTTTGCGCATGAACAGCAGGCGCCAGCGCCGGCCACCGACCTGGTCGAACAGGATGGTGGCACGCACGCCGGCGAGGAGCAGGGCGCGGACCGACGAGGAGATCTGCATGTCCTCGAGGTGGTGCTTCTCGCCGTTGATGACGAACTTTTGCGGCAGGTGGCTGAGCGTCTGCCGGTAGAGGTTGTTCAGGTCGGAGAGCATCCCCGGGTCGGCACCGTGCTGGTCGAAGGCGGGCTTGAGTTCCTCGAGCCGGCCGAACAGCCGGGCGGCCATCTCCTCGTCGCGGCGGAAGGCCTTGGTGACCGCGAACAGCGTGACCACGTAGCGGGTGAGCTCGAGGTCCCGGGGCTCGCGGGAATTGCCGGCCAGCAGTTCGGTGAGCCGGCGCATGCCGAAGCGCACTCCGGGCAGCCCGCCGTAGATGCTGGGGGTGTCCGGCGCGTCGAAGGCGAACAGCGAGCCGATGCTCGCGTCCATTGCCTGTTGGTCGGCGACGCGCCCCTCGTAGGCGAACGTCTGGATCAGTTGCAGGGCCTGGGTCATGCCGGCCATGGCGATGAGCTGGTCGTCGATGGTTGAGGCCATTGTCTCGGTCGTCTCGTTGTCGGGTACGTATCAGGCCTCGGGCAGGGCGTGACGGATCACCGCACCGCCCAGGCACACGGGGCCATCATAGAACACGATCGACTGTCCCGGCGTGATGGCCCGCTGCGGAGTCTCGAAGCGGGCGACGAGCCGGTCGCCGTGCATCTCGAGCTCGACGGCCTGGTCGGGCTGCCGGTAGCGAATCTTGGCCGTGATCGGCCGGTCGGCCGGTGGCGGCTCGATCCAGTGGACCTGCTCGGCCTCCAGCGCGGGGGCGAACAGGGCGGGGTGGTTCTTGCCCTGGGCGACCAGCAGCACGTTGCGGTCGAGGTCCTTGCCCACCACGTACCAGGGCTCGTCGCCGTGGCGTTTGAGACCGCCGATGCCCAACCCCTGGCGCTGGCCGATGGTGTGGTACATCAGCCCCTGGTGGGTGCCCAGGTGCTCGCCCTCGAGGGTCTCGATCGGCCCCGGCTGCGCGGGCAGGTAGGTCTGCAGGAAGTCGGCGAAGCGCCGCTCGCCGATAAAGCAGATACCGGTCGAATCCTTCTTCTCCGCGGTGACGAGGTCGTGTGCCGCGGCGATCTCGCGCACGCGCGGCTTCTCCAGTTCGCCGACGGGAAAGTACGCCGAGCCGATCTGCTCGCGCGACAGGGCATGCAGGAAGTAGCTCTGGTCCTTGTTCGCGTCCAGCCCCCGGGCCAGGTGCACGCCGTGCTCGTCGTCGATCCGCCGGGCGTAGTGACCGGTGGCGATGGCATCGGCGCCCAGCTCGCGGGCATGGTCGAGAAACGCGCGGAACTTGATCTCGCGGTTGCAGAGGATGTCCGGGTTGGGCGTGCGCCCGGCGCGGTACTCGTGCAGGAAGTGCTCGAAGACGCGGTCCCAGTACTCGGCCGAGAAGTTCACGTAGTGGAACTCGATCCCGAGCTTGTCGGCCACCGCCATGGCGTCGAGCATGTCCTCCTTGGCCGCGCAGTACTCGTCGTCGTCATCGCCCTCCCAGTTCTTCATGAACAGGCCCTCGACCCGGTAGCCGGCCTCCTTGAGGAGCAGGGCGGCCACCGAGGAGTCCACCCCGCCGGACATGCCCACCATGATGCGCGGGGCGTCCGCCGGGGCCGGCGGGATGATCGGTTGCTTGCTGGTGTCGGTCATCGGATCGATTGGATCAGGTCGAGGGGAAAACACTGCCCACGTTCGAAGTCGCGGATCGCGGCCATGACGAACGGCGAGCGGTGCGGGACGGTCGAGGTCTCGATGGCCTGGCGTGTCATGAAGCGCGCTTCGATGATCCCGTCGTCGAGCGGTTCCTCGTCGGGCTCGCCATCGAGCTCGCCGATGATCGCGACACGCAGCACGCGCCGGCCGGACGTCGGGTTCTCGTGGTAAAGCCCCAGCAGGTGGCGCGGCTCGAAGGCAAAGCGGGTCTCCTCGCGCACCTCGCGGATGGCCGCCTCGAGGACGCTCTCGCCCGGCTCGACGTGGCCGGCGGGCTGGTTGAGCAGCCGCTCGCCGTGGACCGACTCCTCGATCACGAGGTAGCGGTCGTCCCGGCAGGCGATGCCGGCGACGGTCAGGCTGACCAGCGGGCGTTCGGTGGTGTTGATCGACATGGCGGCATTATACCGGCGCAGGCAAGTCCCGCGGCGATCAGTCTTCCTGTCGCTTCGCCTTCCACTCGTAGAGCAGGTCGAGTGCCTCCCGCGGGCTGATCTCGTCGGGTTCGAGTGCGTCGATGGCCTCGAGGAGCGGATCGGGCTCTTCCTCGACCGGCGGGCCCGCCGGTTCGGCGGCGAACAGGTCGAGCTGCGGTGCCCCGGCGCCCTGGCTGCCCTGCCACTCGAGCTGTTCGAGCAGCCCGCGCGCCCGCCGGATGGTGGGGCGGGGCAGGCCGGCCAGGCGGGCGACGTCGATGCCGTAGCTCTGGTTGGCCGGCCCCTCCTTGACGCCGTGCAGGAACACCAGCTCGCCGTTGTGCGTGATCGCCTCGAGGTGCACGTTCACCAGGGTCTCGAACTGCTCGGCCAGCGTGGTCAGCTCGAAGTAGTGGGTGGCGAACAGCGTCATCGCGCGGTTCTTCTGCAGCAGGTGCTCGGCCACCGCCCAGGCCAGCGCCAGCCCGTCGAAGGTCGAGGTGCCACGGCCGATCTCGTCGATCAGCACCAGCGAGCGCTCGGTGGCGTTGTGGAGGATCTCGGCGGTCTCCGTCATCTCCACCATGAAGGTCGACCGGCCCGAGGCCAGGTCGTCCGAGGCGCCGATGCGGGTGAAGATCCGGTCGATCGGGCCGATCTCGGCGCTCTCGGCCGGGACGTGGGCCCCGGCGTGGGCGAGCAGCACGATCAGCGCGGTCTGGCGCATGTAGGTGGACTTGCCGCCCATGTTCGGGCCGGTGATCAGCAGCATGCGCCGGTCGGGGGCCAGCTCGGCGTCGTTGGGCACGAACACCTCGTCGCTGTTGGCCTCCACCACCGGGTGGCGCCCCTGGCGGATGTCGATCCCGGCGACCTTGCGGAAGGCCGGGGCGGTCCAGTCGTGACGCTCGGCGACGTCTGCCAGGGCGGCGAGCGTGTCGAGGTCGGCCAGGGCATCGGCGCGCCGGCGCAGTTCGGCCTGCGATGCGGCCAGGGTGGCCAGCAGCGACTCGAAGCAGGCCTTCTCGCGGGCCAGCGCCTTCTCGCGGGCGGTGAGCACCTCCTGCTCGAAGGTCTTGAGCGCGGGGTTGGTGTAGCGCTCGACGGACTTGAGCGTCTGGCGACGGGTGAAGCTTTCCGGCATGCGCTCCGACTGGCTGCGCGGCACCTCGAAGTAGTAGCCGTGCACGCGGTTGTAGGCGAGCTTCAGGCTCTCCACCCCCGACTGCATGCGCGCGTCCTGCTCCATGGCGGTGAGCGTCACGTCGGCCCGCTCGGAAAGCCCGCGCAGGCGATCGAGTTCCGCATCAAAGCCGGGCGCGATGACCCCGCCGTCGCGGAGCCACACCGAGGGCTTCTCCGCGATGGCCGCCTCCAGCAGCTCGCGCACCGACGGCAGGTCGGCCAATGCCTCGGCCAGGGACTGGAGCAGCGGCTGCTGGCAGTCGGCCAGCAGGTCGGTGATCGCCGGCAACTGGTTCAGGGAGTCGCGCAGGGCGGCGAGATCTCGGGGTCGGGCGGTGCCGAGCACGATGCGCGTGGTGATCCGCTCGATGTCGTTGACCTGGCGCAGGCAGGCGAACAGGACGGCGGGCAGCTCGCGCTCGCGCAGCTCGGCGATCGCCTGGTGGCGGGCGGAAAGCTCGGCGTGGTCGCGTAGCGGCCGGGCCAGCCACTCGCGCAGGCGCCGGGCCCCCATGCCCGTGGCCGTGCGATCGAGCAGCCCGATCAGAGCACCGGCGCGGTTGCCCTGGCTGTCCTCGAACAGCTCCAGGTGGCGGCGGGTGTGCACGTCCAGCAAGAGGGCGTCGCCGGTCTGCTCCACGGCCAGCGAGTCGATGTGCCCGATGTGCGTCTTCTGCGTGTCGGTGACGTACTGCCACAGGGCGCCGGCCGCGCCGAGGGCGGCGTCGAGCGGCTCGCGGTTGTCGGCAGGGATGCCGAAGCCGGTCAGGTCGCGCGTGCCGAACTGGCGGCACAGGCGCTCGACGGCCGTGTCGGCGGCAAAGTGCCAGACCGGGCGCTCCCGGGAGGGCGCCCCGTCCCGCCACAGGCCCGCGGTCAGGGTGTCCAGGGTGGCGCCCTCGGGCAGCAGCAGCTCCTTGGGGTCGATACGGGCCAGCTCGGTGGCCAGCTCGTCGGGCCCCTCGGGGGCCATCACCGCGAATCGCCCGCTGGAGAGATCCAGGTGCGCCAACCCCAGCCGGACCCGGCCGCGTTTTTTGACCTGCGCCACGGCGGCCAGCCGGTGGGCGCGACGCTGCTCGAGCAGGGCCTCGTCGGTCACCGTGCCCGGGGTGACCACCTTGACCACCTCGCGCTTCATCGGGCCCTTTGCCTGAACGTCGCCGACCTGTTCGCAGATGGCGACCGACTCGCCGGCCTTGAGCAGGCGGGCCAGGTAGGATTCGTAGGCATGCACCGGCACGCCGGCCATGGGGATGGGCTCGCCGGCGGAGGTGCCGCGCTGGGTGAGCGTCAGGTCGAGCAGGCGGGCGGCATGGCGCGCGTCCTCGAAGAACAGCTCGTAGAAATCCCCCATGCGGTAGAACAGCAGCACGTCGGGATACGCTTGTTTGATGCGCAGAAACTGCTGCATCATGGGCGTGTGGGCGCTGAGGTCGGGGTTCTCGCCGGCCGGCGCGGCACCCGGCGTCTCGCCGGACACGTCGGTTGGATCGGGGTTCTGAGTCATGCGCGCCATTGTAAACAATTCGGCCCCAACGCACGGGGTCGCGACCCGGTTGGATTTCGCAGGATGAGCGAGCACAACGAACAGGCCGACAACCCGCCCGGCTGGACCCCGCCGGGGCAGCTGACCGCCGAGGTCACCCGGCGCGAACAGCGCATCGCCTGCCTGGCCGAGGCGCTGGAGGCCCGCGGTATGCGTCTGGCCACCGCCGAGTCCTGCACCGGTGGGCTGCTCGCGGCCAATCTCACCGACCGCCCGGGCAGTTCGCAGTGGTTCGACTGCGGGTTCGTCACCTACAGCAACCAGGCCAAGCAGCGCGACCTCGGCGTGCCGGCGCACCTCCTGGCCGAGGCCGGGGCGGTCAGCGGCGAGGTGGTCGCCGCGATGGCCGACGGGGCGATCCGCCGGGTCGGCAGCGAGTACGCCGTGGCCATCAGCGGTGTCGCCGGACCGGGCGGCGGCAGCGAGGCCAAGCCGGTCGGTACCGTCTGGTTCGCCTGGGCCTGGTGCCCGCCGCCCGCCGCGGACGGAACCCGGCCGGACGGGGCGCAGACCTTCATCGCGCGCTACCGCTTCGAAGGCGACCGGCAGGCGGTGCGCGAGGCGGCCGTGGACGTGGCCCTGCGCGGCCTGTGCGCGCATCTGGGCGGTCACGCCTGGGACGAGGCGGCCGCCGGGGAATGGTCGCCTGCCCACTGGCCGGCCGCCGGTCTCAAGCTCTAGCCTGTGCAGCCCCCGAGCCCATTCATCAGGAACGCCATGAACATCGACCCCGCCACAAACCGCCTCGACTCCGTGCCGTACCGGCGTTCGCCCAACTGCGACGAGCGGCCGCCCTACACGACGATCGAGCTGGTGGTGGTCCACGCCATGTCCCTGCCGCCGGGCGAGTTCGGCGGGACGGCGATCGAGCGTTTCTTCACCAACCAACTGGATCCCGACGAGCACCCGTACTTCCAGGAGATCCGCGACATGCGGGTCTCCGCGCACCTGGTGATCTACCGCGACGGCTCGATCCAGCAGTTCGTGCCCTTCGACCGGCGGGCCTGGCATGCGGGTGAGTCCCGCTATGGCGACCGTGCCCGCTGCAACGACTTCTCCATCGGCATCGAGCTGGAAGGCACCGACACCTTCCCCTATACCAGCGTTCAGTACGAGCGGCTCGGCCAGGTGCTCGAGGCCATCAAGCGGGCCTACCCGAGCGTGCACGCCGTGCGCGGCCATGCCGACATCGCCCCGGGGCGCAAGACCGACCCCGGGCCGGCGTTCGACTGGGGGCAGCTCGCCTCGCGGCTGCCCGAGGGCATGGCACTGGCCTGACCGCAGGGGAGGCTCTGCACGAGTCGCCAACCGCGTATGATGACCGAACGTACAGGGAAGACTTAACGACCGCCTTGGGGGCGCACACGTCATGAAATTGCTGGCACTGGTACTGGTCATCGCGATCGACCGCTTCCTCGAGTTCTTCGAGCGCTGGCGCGCCCAGCGCTGGCCGCAGCAGGCGGTGGCCGAGGTGTTCGACTACCTCGCCAGGCTGGTGGGCAGCAGCATCGCGCGTCTGCTGGTCTGGCTGGTCCTGCCGGTCGCGCTGTTCGCCTGGCTCGGCCTGGGCGCCGAGGGGCTGGCCGGCTGGCTGGTGTCGGTCGTGGTGCTCCTGCTGGTCATCACCCCGCGCAACACCTCGCAGATCACGCACGACCTGCTCGACGGGGCGCTGCGCGACGATACCGAGACCGTGGATTCCGCCCGGCGAGTGCTGTTCGCCGAATCGGACATCGACCCCGCCGAGGCCACCACTCGGCAGACCGGCGAGCGGATCATCGTGCTGGCCTTCAGCGAGTGGTTCCTGGTGGTGTTCTGGTTCGTGCTGCTCGGGCCGGGCGGGGCACTGCTCTACCGTCTGACCGAGTGGCTCGGCCAGCAGCCGGACCCGGAGGGAGAGGGCGAGTCGGCGTTGTGGCGTTGGCAGAAGCGAATCCACGGGCTGTTCGTCTGGCCGGCCGCCCCGGTGTTCACCGTGCTGATGCTCCTGGCCGGCTCCTTCCAGCGCGGCCTGAACGCCTGGCGCGGCGACCCGGATCTTGGCCGGGCGCACGGGGCGATGAGCGAGCTCGAGGCCGGGTCGCTCGGCCTGATCGCCCGGGTCGGTCATGCCGTGATCGACGTCGAGCGCGCCGACGAGTGCCTCGACGAGAATGCCTGCCTCGCCGACCAGCGCACCTGGTACCGCGCCGCCCACGCCATCGTGCTGCGGGCCCTGCTGTTCGGCGTGGCGCTGGTGGCCGTGCTGACGATGATCGGCTGGGTGGGCTGAGCGCTCCCGACGTCTGCCCTGGCCGGCCCGGGGTGATCCTGCGGTAGAATCGCCCTCCAATCATGACCGCATGTGATCCATGAGCGACACTTCCCCCGATTCCACCCGACTGGTGCTGGTCCGCCACGGCGAGCCCGTGGGCGGGCGGCGCTACCGCGGCGATCGCGTCGACGACCCCCTGAGCGAGACCGGCTGGCAGCAGCTCGAGTCCCGCATGCAGGCA